>JBKGYK010000120.1:0-2961 GCA_046546095.1 Bacteroidales bacterium | reverse complement strand
ATTTTGATTTATGTTCATCAAACATACGTATGAGGTGGAAAAATGTTTGATAAAAAATAATCAGGAATTGAAAAAGATATATGCTTATCAATGAAGATTATACTGTCAGTGCCCATTTCATCCTTCATATCCTTATCACCCCGACCTCGTATGTTGGGGTCAATAATAGGAATAGAGACCATTACTCTGATGTATATTCTTCTAAATCCCGGCATTTATGGCTGACTTGAGAACCGAAACAAAGCTGCTAATAGCCGCAGACCGTTTAGGCGCCCTACTTATTACTACAAGTCTGATTTTGCGCATTTTTTTTACTGGCTTGGGAGTGTTTTTTTATTTGTAGGGTAAATGTTGTTATAATTACTAAATGAAATGGTATCTTTGGATATTGAAAACATTATATCAAAAATAATATGAGTATTGATGTGGAGCGTTTGCCAAACAGGTTTTACCCTGATTTTAAGCGGGTGATAATTCGTTTTTTTGAGAACGGCCGGGAACGATCGGAAGATTTGGTGGAAAAAGTATTGAGAATGGAGGAAGATGCGGTTGAATTGACACTTACCCAGACCCTGCGGGAATTTTCAAAACGACATCGCAATATTTCCCAGAAATTTCTCGATCATTTTGAAAAAGCGAAAAAACTGATCAACAATTCGTCACTGAAGATGGAGAAGATAAATGAGGCTCGAAAAATGCTTATCGGATCCTATTTTTCGATGGAGTATTCCATCACGGCTGCAGCATTTTTTAACCCGTCGGCTGTTGAGTCGCCTGATCAAACCGGCTTGTCAGAGGGAGCAAAGCGCATCATTGTAAGTTTTCGTGCCACAGGTGAAGGCCATGTTTCAAGCATCGTCTTTCATACAGGCACCATCAGCAAAGAAGGAGAGATGGAATTTGAAGCCTCAGGCTCCTATGTTGATGAAGCTGAAATGGTAAAACGGACAAAATACAAAAAGACCACGTTTATCAAAAAACTCCGTGAAATGCATGTAACTGAAAGCATTTTCACTGAGGTAATGGATGAGCTGGGGGATGTCTTTATTTACGGTGAGCTGCTTAAGGCCGTGAAAGATACCCTTGCCAGAAATAGTTCCAGTGAAGCAAAGAAACGTGTTATATGCCAGATCATGTGGCTGGCTGATTCGCATTATGAGATTGAGTTTTCCAGGGATACCCACATTTCAGAACGCGTGATTTTCCCCGTATCATTTTCTGAACGCAAAGGTATTGAAGATGCCAGGTTCGTAAGGTTTACCGATGATGATGGTGAAGTGTCGTATTACGCGACATACACAGCTTATGACGGTAGTACAATACTCCCTAAACTGATTGTTACAAGGGATTTTTACAAATTTGAAGTAAAACCTTTACATGGTGAAGGTGCTCAGAATAAAAACCTTGCCTTGTTTCCCAGAAAAATCAACGGCCAGTATGTGATGCTTTCCAGGGTGGACGGGATCAACAGCTTTATTGGTTTTTCAAATAAACTGAACGTTTGGGAAAAGCCCATAAAAATTCAGGAACCCAAATTTCATTGGGAGTATGTGCAGGTTGGTAACGCCGGTGCTCCCATAGAAACACCGGAAGGCTGGCTGCTCATTACACACGGTGTGGGGCCCATGCGAAGGTATTGTCTGGGGGCCAGTTTGCTTGATCTTGACGATCCTACAAAAGAAATCGGACGGCTGCAGGAACCTCTGCTGGTACCAAAAGAGGAAGAAAGAGAAGGTTATGTCCCCAATACGGTGTATTCCTGTGGTTCTGTCGAGCACAATGGCAAGCTGTATATCCCTTATGGGCTGTCGGATACAAGCTCCGGCTTTGTAAGTGTAGACATTAAGCAGCTTTTGGATGAATTGAAGTCTGACTAGCATCAAATAAATTTTCTTTTTGGTTCTGATTCATTTTTTCTGACTCAATATCTGCATATACACATTGTAATAACTATCTGTCATTTTATCAAGCGAGAATTTTTCCTCTGCTCTGATGCGGCAATATGCACGGTTTATTTTTCTGATATCTGGTAAGACAGCCACTGCTTCATCCTCATTTCCGACCAAAAAGCCGGTTTTGTCATCTTCAATTAACTCCGGCATGGAACCCAGGTTAAACGCCACGACCGGTGTACCGCAAAACATGCTTTCGGCAACACTCAGTCCAAAGGGCTCATTGAAACTGATGGGATGCAGAAGGGCATAAGCGCTGCCAAGCAATTTATCGCGCTCTTGCGGCCCGACATTCCCGGTAAAAACAATTTGCTCTCCGTCAATGAAAGGTTCAACATGCTGCCGGAAATAATTTTCATCCTGAATGTAGCCTGCAATAATTAGTTTCATGTTGGATTTCAAGGCGATATCAATGGCCTGGCGGGTTCCCTTGTCGGGATGAATGCGGCCAAAATACAGCAAATAATCACCATGGCTTTCGCGGAGTGTGAAATTATCAGCATCAATGCCATTGTAAACATTGGCAATGTATGAAAGTTCGTTGCTTCGATCTGCATGGCTGATTGATACATAATGATTGGTGTCATTGAACCGCTTATATACCGGAATGATCCTGGGAGAAGAGAAGCCATGTATCGTAGTTACCATTGGCGTTTTTATAAGCCTGGAATACGTCAGCGGCAGGAAATCAAAGTTGTTATGGATGATATCAAATTCATGGGCATGTTCCATCAGATAACTGATGTGCATGCATTCCTGCACTTTGGGATCCAGTGATTTGTCCTCTTCCCAGGCGGTTTTGCAGATGGATTTTAATGTACCTCCGGTAATGGAGTCAGCTGTTGCAAATAAGGTGACATCCAGGCCTTTTTTCACCAGCCCTTCGGTAATGTTGGATGTTACCTGCTCCCAGGGGCCGTATTTACGGGGTGGTGTTCGCCAGGCAACAGGGGCAAGCATCGCTATTTTCATAAACATTCAATTTTTGAACCATATAAGGATTATAAGG
>JBKGYK010000119.1:0-3003 GCA_046546095.1 Bacteroidales bacterium | reverse complement strand
TGCTTCCCATGCTCAGCATATTGCCTTTGGGTGTGCGGATGACATTTTCTTTTATGACCCAGTGCAGCTCCAGACCGTACTCCCATTCGTTGAATTCCGGCAACAGATTCTCACTGTAAAAGCGCTTTGTGTCAGTGAGTTTAATCTGATTGAAATCCAGATAGGTTCTGGCATAAAATCCCCGAAAAGGATTGGCCTCAATGCTTGCCGACCAGGTATCGTACCAGTCCATATTGTTGATAAACAAATACCGGAAACTCTCTGTGCTAAGCATGGCCGGTTGGAAACTGACCTGATTGGAGAATCGCAAGTCGTGCGACCAGCCGGCGTTGAGTCTCAGGCGTTTGTTCTTCAAGGGATAAAGCGACAGTCCACCACCATATTTCAGTTTTTTATCTCTGAATCCATATGCACCATAAGCGTTTAGTTTGAAATACTCTGAGAGGCGCCTGTTGGTTTCCAGTCCCAGGCCTAAGCGGTATCCTTCGTATTCATTGTACCAGAACAGGTCGTTCAGTTTTATGTTAACTACACCCCAGGGAATGCCACCGGTTGCAATAATTTCCATGATTTCAACCATGCGGTCAAGCTTAATTTCTTCGCCTACTGAGTCAATCAGGCGGTATGTTTTTGTTTCCCGGTCATCAAGTTGTTCATGCCGTTGTTGCTTCCACCACAGGCTGTCACGTTTAGCCATGCTTTTATCGTATACAATGCTGGTGCCTCCGCGCAGGAGATCTGTGCTGTCTGTATTGATGCGGATGTTCCGGATGTAGGTTTTACCAACCCCAATCATGGGAGCAGTATTTGTTGAATTTTCAGTAGTACCTATGCTCAGGCTATTGCTACTGGCCGATGCAAAGGGAAGAATGAAATCTGTATTTAGCTGTACCGGAAACCAGTGCAGGGAATCTGTTTTTTCGTATTTCTGTTGTATTTTGATGTCAAAACCTTCACTGCCTTCCATGGGTTCGGCAATTACGTTCTCAATGGCCCAGTGGTCGGAGGTGATGGTGATTCGTCCCTGTAACCCTTTAAATGTTGTTCCCTGTTTGGGTTTGAACGATATCACAAAACTGGTATCGCCCGCTTGATTATACAGACTGTCCTGCAGAAGGAAAAAATATTTTTTGTGGCTGTTGTTGCATAAAGGGGAGACAAATTCCTGCCCGCCCACTTCTATGCTTTTCCGGTAAAATGAAAACGACTGATATTCGGATGCCAGATAGGTAAAGGCCGGGTTTTTAAGTCCCGATACGCGGCTGGCTAAAACGGTTTCCTTTTCTTTATCAGGGCTGGAAAATTGTTTGTCGGTTACCGATTCCATCATGAACAAATGGTTGTTGTCAAAGAACTCCACGGTTTTTACCAAAGAGGAGGTATCGGCAATTCTGCCTGCAGTATCCTGCTCAATTTTTTTCTTCATGCTGTCGGTTTGCAGGCTCATGTAAAACTTACTGTAGGATGTGTACCGGTAATTTTCCAGATTATGCGGAGCGTGCTCATCCCGCATGGCAACAGCATTTTTTATGATTCTGTGGGCAGGATTTTCACCCGGCAGCACAGTAACCTCATCCAGCTGGAAAGCTTTTGGTTTCAGTTGAATCTCAACATAATCTTTTGCTTCCGGTATAGGAATGCGCTTGGTTTCATAGCCCACAAAACTGCATTTCAGGAAATCGGCTTTGCTCTTGTCCGGGACGATAAAATATCCGTCCAGATCGGTGGTTGTACCCTGCCGTTCCTGGTTGTAAATCACATTGACAAAGGCCATTGGGTCTCCGGAAATGCTGTCTGTTACCCGTCCGCGCAGACTTTCCTGTGCCAGTGCAATCCCCGGTAAAATCAGGAACAAAATCAGGTATAGGCATTTTTTATTTAAATTTCCCACTTTTCAATATGTTGATTTCTTTTTGCGTTAGCTGCCTGTATTTTCCACGGGGCAGGTTTTTCTTCGTAAGGCCCGCGTAATACACCCTGTCAAGTTTTTTTACTTCATAGCCCATGTGTTGAAAAATGCGACGTACGATGCGGTTTCGTCCGGAATGGATTTCTACTCCCACCTCGGTTTTGCTCTCATCCACCCAGGCTGCAGCATCGGCGTTGATGAAACCATCCTCCAGCTCAAAACCGCTTACCATATCCTTGATGTGCTGTTTGCTAACCGGTTTGTCCAGACCGACATGGTATATTTTCTTCTTGTTGAATTTCGGATGCAGAATTTTCTGTGTCAACTCGCCATCGTTTGTCATCAGCAGTAATCCCGTGGTGTTTCTGTCCAGACGACCTACCGGGTAAATGCGTTCCGGCGTGGCGTTTTTGGTAATATCAAATACCGTTTTTCGTCCCTCAGGATCATCCATGCTGGTTACCACATTTTTGGGCTTGTTCAGCAAAATGTACACATGTTTTTCAGGTGTCAGCGCCTTGCCTTTGTATTCCACCCTGTCTTTGGGATGCACCTTGCTGCCCAATTCAGTAACTACTTTGCCGTTTACCTTTACATGTCCGGCTGCAATCAGCTCATCTGCCTCACGACGAGAGCAGATGCCGGCGTTGGAGAGATACTTGTTCAAACGAATCAGTTTTCCGGGAGTTGATTTTTTTTCCATAAGGCGTAAAAATAGTAAAAGCCATTGAAACAGGTGGATTTTATACCGGAAAATATGTCCGTGAATTGTATCGTAAGGAATTTGATTGTCAGGGCGTGTCCCTTTTTGGTTTTGCCAGCGCCGGGAAAACTTTCAGGGTCAACCATATTTTACTGTATACAAGTTTTCTTGCGCCCTTTCAGGGCTTGGTGTTGATTTGCGTTGGATGCATCGGGCTTTGCCCGATGTTTTGGGCTTTTCGCCCCTTTGGGGCTATGAGTTGCTTGTACCTGCTTCTCCGTTGGTTGACTGAGTCCGATGGTATGGGCTTTTCGCTCCTTTGGGGCTTTAGATTTTTTTGTGAATGTCGAATGATGAATGATGAAGTTGAAATTGTGAAATTTTAGAACAC
>JBKGYK010000118.1:0-3256 GCA_046546095.1 Bacteroidales bacterium | reverse complement strand
TTTTCCTCCTGCGCAACCAAAGAGCGCATGGTTTATTTTCAGGATGAGAAGCTGGCAGACACCGTGGACATTCAGAAATCTTATTCTCCTGTTTTCAAAAAAGACGATTTTATTTCCGTGATTGTCACTGCTGATGATCCCGAAGCGGCTGTGCCTTTCAATTTTCCTGAAACAGGCAGTGAGCGATATATGAGTAACAATGGTTACACTACCGGCAACCCGGTACGCAAAGCTTACCTTATTGATGAAAACGGGGATGTTTCCCTCCCGGTGATAGGCAAACTTCACCTGGCAGGCATATCCCGCAGCCAGGCCGTGGATACCCTGGAGGCAATATACAGTGATTATCTCAGCAATCCGGTAGTAAATATACATATAGAAAATTTCAAGATTACCGTGCTTGGAGATGTCGCCAAACCGGGAACATATAAAATTCCCAATGAGCGCATCACCATTCTGGAGGCCATGGGCCTTGCCGGTGATCTGAACATGACAGGTGAAAGAAAAAACATTCTTGTGATTCGGGATAACCAGGGTGAGGACATAACCTATCGTATTGATCTCACTTCAGGTGATGTTCTGAACTCTCCCGTTTATTACCTTGAGCAGAATGACGTCATTTATGTAGAGCCGAATACGGCAGCAAGAAGTCAGGGTACTTTCTGGCGAACTTCCGGTTCCATTTTTATTTCCGTTACTTCGCTGATAGTCACAACACTTTCAATCCTAATCAATTAAACAACGAAAATGAGCAACGAACAGAAGCAAAACATACAACAGGGCCGCATTGCGGATGAAGAGGAAAGCCTGGATCTCAGAAAAATTTTCCGCCGCTATTTATCCAAATGGCCATGGATGCTGCTCAGTGTCATTCTGGTTATGGGTGCGGTATGGGTTTACCTGCGGAGCACCCCTCCGCAATATGAATCTACGGCCAGTGTACTGGTAACAGATAATGAAAAAGGGGGCTTTGGTAATGAAATGAATGTCTTCAGCGATCTGGGTATCAATACAAACAAATCCAATCTGTACAATGAAATGGAAGTGTTAAAATCCCGCAGTCTGATGCAGGCAGTTGTAAAAGACCTGCACCTCAACAAAACACTCATACGGGAAAGGACTCTTCTGAAACCGGATATTTGTTATTATGAGAATGCCCCGCTGGAATTTGCTGCTGACAATGGAAGAGAGAACATTTATGAAAAGTCCGGAAAATTTCTGATCACACCACTGAAAGACAACAAATACAAATTGACTGAGAAATATACAAAAGAGAATGATGAAATTGAAAAGGATCTTGAAACGCATACTTTTGGAGACCCGGTAAAAACCTTTGCCGGCACGCTGGTATTTACAAAAACCAGGCAGTGGAAGAATGAAGATGAAGGGAAAAAATTTACATTTATTCTTACGAGTGCAGATGCCACAGTAAACGCCCTGCAATCCAATATGAGTGTAGAAACTGTAAACAAGGATGCATCGGTATTGCAGGTAAAAATTACAGGTACAAACAAAAGCAGGAACAATGACATATTGAATAATCTGATCAGGCAGCACGAAAAACAGGCCATTACGGAAAAGAATCAGATCACCAAAAATACCAGTGAATTCATTGCCGAGCGCATGGATGTAATTGAGAAAGAACTTTCCGAGGTGGAAGGCAAAAGTGAGGATTTTAAAACAGCCAACAAGCTGGTTGATGTCACTTCAGATGCTCAGATGTATATGACAAAGGACAGTGAGATTGATCAGGCCCTTCTGGAAACCAACATTCAGATCAAGCTGGCAGAATACATGCTGGATTTCATGCAAACAATTGACAACAATAATCAGCTGCTACCGGCAAATCTGGGCATAGAAAATGAAAGCCTGAGTGAAATGCTGCATGAATACAACCAGTTGGTGCTGGAACATAATAAACTGATGCAAAATTCCAGCAAACGCAATCCGGCTGTCAGCAAGCTGCAGGCCCAGATTGCCTCTCTGCAGGGAAGCATCCGTCAGAGCCTTGAAAATACCAGGCAGAGTCTTGAACTCAAGTTGCAGTCTCTGGAAGAGAAAAATCAACTCTACGAATCCAAAATCGCTGATGTACCGGAATATGAGCGCACATACCGCAGCATCATGCGTCAGCAGAAAATCAAAGAAACGCTGTACATCTATTTGCTGGAAAAAAGAGAAGAAAATGAGATTGCCATGGTCTCCACCATAGGCACAATCAAAACCATTGATCCCGCGCATTCTTCCCGGAATCCTGTATCACCAAAAAAGAAAATATTTTATCTGGGTGCATTTTTGATAGGTCTGATACTTCCGCTTGGCGTGATTTACATACGTGATATGCTGGATAACAGGGTGCACAGCATAGAAGAACTGGAGGCACTCAGTATGCCTGTGGCAGGTAGCATTCCGCTAAGCCGGAGAAAAGCAAGAATACAGGGAGATGAATTCATCAGAGCAACCCAAAAGAACACCCCCACAAAAAATGCTTTCCAGATGCTGAGAAGCAACATTGCATTTTTGCTGCCTGAAAAAAGGGAAGAAAGCAAAGGGCAGGTTTTGTTTGTCACCTCTACCGTTCCGGGCGAAGGAAAAACATTCATATCTCTCAGTCTGGGTAATGAATTCACCATCAACAAGCAGAAAGTACTCATCATGGGTCTTGACCTCAGGGCGCCAAAAATTGCGGAATACCTGAATATGCCAAAAAGCAAGGGAATATCCGATTATGTCATTGACAAGAATCTCAGCATAGAGGATATTACCATCAACTCCAACGACAATGAGAACCTCTTTTATATTATCTCCGGAAACATTCCACCGAATCCGGCTGAGATACTGATGAACAAACGCCTGAAGGAATTATTCGAGAAAGTACGGTTGGAATATGATTATATCATTGTGGACAATCCGCCGATTGCCATGGTTGTAGATACACTTTCTGTCATTGACCAGTCAGACCTGATGCTATATGTTGTCAGGGCAGGATATCTGGAGAAAAAGGCTCTGGAGATTCCCGAAAAACTTGTAAAAGACAAGAAAATCAACAATATGGCCACCATTCTCAATGGAACACGCAATCAATACTCTGCTTATGGTCTGTATGGTTACAGATACGGATACGGTTATGGATACGGATATGGATATGGCAGGAAGCGCAAAAACCCCATTGTACGCTGGCTGAAAAAACAAACAAACTAAACTGCTATTAATCTTCTGGCACACATGAACAACTCTATTTAATATATTTTTTTTC
>JBKGYK010000117.1:0-3425 GCA_046546095.1 Bacteroidales bacterium | reverse complement strand
TTTTAGCCTTGATAGTATAATTCTGATTGATGACCGTGTATTTCATTCACTTCCGGATTTTTCAATCATTATCCGCAAATTTGCAGTAGTATCATAAAAAAAGAGCCATCCACATGGTAGCGGACAGCTCTTTAATTTTACTCTGTGGTATTATTATTTTGACACGTAAAATGTGGTGTCAAAAATTGATTCGTTTTCTTTTATTCTTTCATCGTTCCCGTACACACAGATGATATCCTCGTTGAGTACATCCTGAATCATGGTTTTGAATGCCCTGATATCTTCAGGGGTGGTACTGAGTATAGCCTCACGTTCAGCCTGAGCTTCGGCTTTGGTTTTTTGCTCAAAATAATTGTTAACCGCGCTTGAACCACGTTGTGATGCAGTTGTAGGCTCGTCAAGTTTTGAAATCGTTCCGATGATGAATCTGGTCATTTCCTGTTCTTCCGGTTCAAAGTTTTCCAGAAAATCCGGGGTTGCATCAAAGTTTTCCAGTGTTCCGCTGAGGTTTGGATCGCGGTAGGAAGCAAAATAACAAGTTCCCGAGGGGCTCAATCCGGCAAAGCCACCATAAGCACCACCAATAACCCGGATTTGTGTTTGGAGATAATCCCTGGAAAGAATCTGATTGAGAACTTTCATTTTGGGATCCCACTGGTATCCCAGGTTTTTGAAATTTGCACCTTTCGTAACATACTGCACCTTAGACATGGCCATCATGCCTTCATTTTCCACTTCAGGTGAGAATTTCCAGTCTTTCATTTCTGATACTTTGTCGCTCATGGTCTTGTTCAGGGCTTTCAGCGATTTCTCGTAAGTAGTGAAATTATCATCTGAACAGCTTACAGAAGCAATCATATTGTCTTTGGTGAAAAGCAATTCAGCCGTCTCTGTTAATTTTTCAATGATTGCATCCGGATTTTCATTAAAATCGGCCATCAGCTTATCAATGAACTGATAGTATTCATATCCGTTTAACATTTCGTTGTACGCTCCATATGGTGTTTGATAGGAGCCCAGGCGTGTCAGTGCCACATTGATGCCTGAGTTGTTTACGAATGAGAGCTGGTTTGAATGCTGCCTTTTAAGCAGAGTTTTTAAGCGTGTGCTGTCATTGTATGTTGTGTTGTTGATGATTTCAGATACAAGTTCCGTTGCAAGGGATTCTTTATCCTCAGTTGCCTTGTATGAAACAGTAAATTTCGGAATGAAATTTTCAGTTGATTGTTTTACAAGAAAATTGTTGAGGTATGTGTTGAAACCGCCGGTGTGAATATTCAACTGATTATCAAGTTCACCAAATTCATATTTTTCGGTACTTATATCTCCGATAATATCTGACAACAGATTTGCGTAAGGAAGGTATTCTTTTGGCAGCACCCTCAGGTCAAAATACAATTTTGAGTAAAGAATGTCGTTTGTGAAGTCATTGTAGTGCAGCACTTTTGTGTTGTCTACGGTTTTTTCGTCAATTTCAAAATATTCAGCTTCCGTGTCAATATCCGAGAGCTCAAGCATGGGCACCATGGCAACTTTTTCAGGATCGTCTTCTTCTTCCTGATATGCTTTCAGTGCCTTGGTATTTTCAACGATATCCTTACGTTCTTCTTCGGATAAACTTGCTTTATATTCGGCAAGCTCTTTTTTGATTTCTTCACTGCGTTTTTTCTCAAGGCCCGGTTCGGGTTTCATGAGGGTGAGCAATGCAAAATTGTTATCCAGAAAATCTTTTTGAATGATGTTTTCCAGTAAGCCTTCTTCCAGCCCGGTTTTTAAATCAGCCAGCGGTGCTTCAAATTCCAGTCCCAGGTATGGATCGTCAGCAAAAAACACATAGGGAATGGTGCGGTACATATACATCATGCCTTTGTGTGGTGTATTGCCTTCACGGAGACTAAATTCCATGCGGTTAACGATGCCTTCCAGCATTTCCGGGTCAAACCCTTCCTTTACCACCTCCTTAAGTGTGTTAAAAATGATGGTTTCAAAGGCTTCTTTATCTTCGGGGTTTGCATTTTCAACCCCAATGGTAAATACATTCTGCTTGTTGCTTCTGTTGTATGCGTACACATTTTTTCCGATGCCGGCTTCCTGAATGGCCAAACGTAAGGGAGCTGATTCATGTCCAACCAGTGCCTGACTCAGAATCCGATGTGCAAAATTTAATTTCGGATCTGTGTTGTCACCGAATACAAAACTGTATGTCAGGTAGGTTTTATCTTTGGTCTCTGCATTTTCAGCAACGGGATAGGTTCCGGCAACTTCTTTCCTTTCTTCAAAACCTTCTTGTTTCTGAATGCTGATGTCTTCATCCGATTTTTCGTAATTCGATAAATATTCTTTGTTGATGAATTCGAGTTCCTTGTTCAAATCTGCATTTCCGTAAAGGAGGATAAAACTGTTTGTGGGATGGTAGTATTTCTTGTGAAAATCACGGAAATGCTCAATTGTTAAATCTGGTATTGCATCCGGATGACCGCCGGAGGAAACGCCGTAGGTGTTGTCCGGGAAAAGCGTTTTGTAAGTAAGGTAGCTTAGCTGACGATTTGGTTGTGAAAATGCACCTTTCATTTCATTGTAAACAACCCCTTTGTAGGTGAGTTCATCATCTAAGCTGTTGAGCTCATAATGCCAGCCTTCCTGCTCAAAAATTCTGTCCTCTTCATGCAGCAAAGGATTGAAAACTGCGTCAAGATACACGTGCATCAAATTGAAATAGTCTTTTTCATTCATGCTGGCAACAGGGTAAGTTGTCCAATCTGAACTGGTCATCGCATTAAGAAAAGTGTTTAATGAGCCTTTGGTAAGAATTTCAAACGGACTTTTTACCGGAAAATTCTTTGATCCGTTAAGAACCGAATGCTCGATGATATGCGGGGTTCCACGATCGGTTGAGGGCAGGGTTTTGAATGCTATATTAAACAGCTTGTTTTCATCTTCCGCCATGATTTTCATCAATTGGGCTCCACTTTTTTCGTGAGTGAAGAGCAGACAGTTTGCATCTACTTCTTCAACAAATTTTTTCTGATCAAGTTTGAATCCATTGTAAACTTCACCTTCTTTAAACTCCTCTTTCGGTTGACATGCCCACATAACAGACATTATTATACCAAGGAATAATACGATACCAAATTTTTTCATTATAAATATTGTTTTGATTAATCCGGGGCAATGTACAAATAAAAACGCTTTAGACGACCGATAAACCTGCAGATTGTCTTTAAAAAAGTGTAATGTTTTGTTAAGATGCAATTAAGCCGGTACCGACCCGAGCGCCCCCACACTGTAATGCAAGCCGGCTCTAACAGATATGAATATGATAAAAACGGCAACCAAACATGTCGCCTTAATCCTTATGGTGAGCGTTTCATGTGCTGGGACGAAGAAAACCGCCTCTCTGCAATTCACGACCGTGGCGAAATGTC
>JBKGYK010000116.1:0-3981 GCA_046546095.1 Bacteroidales bacterium | reverse complement strand
GACGGAGTGACGGAGCACTGTAGGCATGCGATTTAGCGCATTCCGAATCAGTGCAACAAACCGAAAAATTGGTGACACAGAGACGGATTGAGGGATTCTACATGGTCAGTATTTTAGAACACGGATAACACGGATAACACGGATTATACGGATATTCACGTCCACCTGCCGGCTGGCAGGAACTTACACGGATCAGTGAAAATCTGCTTAATCCGTGTCATCGGTGTTCAGTTATTAGTACCACAGATAGATGAGAAATTTATATAGTTATTTAAACACCTCCATTAAATTATCAGCATCAAGTATGCTTACCTGATTCTCGTGAACTGAACATACAAAATTTTCGTATATACAGTTCACGATATTTGATTCTGGAGGTTTATTATCCTTGTGTTATTCAGTAAGCGGAAAGGCCTGATACATTTTTAGCAATGTAATGCATTCATCTTTTAGTTTGTTTTTTACAAATGGTTTCATTTTTTCATCCATAAGCTCACCGAGGCCTTCCAGCAAGCTCGTTCCAGGCTTGTTCTCAACAGCTAAGATGGTCTTTTCCATGTATTTATCAAAAGAAATCCCCATTCGTTTTTCAACAATGTCAACATTCAAAGGATACTTATTGTGCATTAAAAACCACAGATCAAAGACATCCCGGCTAATTACAAGATTTCTGTCGGTCAAAGCACACAGTTTGTGAGCAAACATGTCTGCCACACGCATAGTCTTAATTTTTATTCCAAGGAAATCTTTGATTTCGTACCTGTCATTATACTGCCTTTTGGATATTTCAATTTTTAATTTTCTCTCTTTAAATCCATAATCCAACACGACAACAGGCCCGTAATGCTTCTGTGCCTCGTCATGTATCGTTCCATGTTTATGCACAATTTTCCTGATTTTTTCATAAACGATATTTTCATGCTCCTTATCCAGCAGATTGAAATCAAGATCAACTGAAAAACGAGGCAAATCATAAAACAACATCAGAGCTGTTCCACCTTTAAAGCCTAAATGACTTGCCAGGGTAGTGTCCGAATAAATGTCTTTCAAAACACTTACAAGATAAAATTTGTGCTTTTTGAGGTCAATCATGAGAAATCAGTTTTGTAATTTTCTTTTCCAGTCCAGGCGAATTATAGACATCAAGCAAATCAAACAATTTATCTGTATCAAGGCTCCCGGGGTTATCAGGTATAATGTCATCACCTAAGTAAAGCAAATCAAGCAATGCTCTCTCCGGTGTTGCTTTATTGATTCCGTTTTCAGAAATTATCCCGCGTTTGTCAATAAGAATGTCATTTCTGACTTTTCGATACTGATATGTTACATTATCAACATTAACATTCCGGGAAAGATAACTAACAAGTGTAATCATCTCTGAATACTGAAAAATCACACCTTCTCTTTGCAACACATAATAGAGAGACAAATACGAAGGTGTATACAGACGACACCCCAGCTCATTCTTCCGGTAATTCTTCTTTGCATATATGCCCTTCCTGGGGTTATTTATCTTCCCGGTTTTCGCATAATAGTTCATTTTTTTGCTCAGCGACACCAAATCATCTTCACCTGTCATCATGGCAATATCAATCAAACGAAATACCGTTTGCTGACTCGAGTATATTTGAAACAAAATATTCTTTTCTGTCACTTTCATGAACCAAATATACGAAATTTTCGTATATACAGTTCACGATATTTAATTTTTTTTCACAAGGTACTGCCTCTCCCCCGCAAATTCATTTATGAATTGCCATTTCCGGAAAAACATGTACTTTTGTTTTTCTGCAGTGAATGGCTGCAGTTTTGTGCAAAATATGCAATATTTGAAACCATGAAAAATTACAAGCGACATTTGATTACAACTGCCCTTCCGTATGCCAACGGACCCGTTCATATTGGGCACCTTGCCGGTGTGTATGTACCTGCCGATGTGTACGTACGTTACCTCCGTCAGCGGGGCAGGGATGTGAAATTTATTGGTGGCAGTGATGAACACGGCGTACCAATTACCCTGAAAGCAAAAAAGGAAGGGGTAACACCTCAGGACATTGTTGACCGTTACCATGGCATGATCAAAGACTCTTTTGAAAAATTCGGCATCAGCTTTGACATTTATTCACGCACCAGCGATAAAACCCATCACGAAACAGCCACGGAGTTCTTCAAAACGCTGTATAAAAAAGGTGAGTTTATTGAAAAAACCACCAAACAATATTACGACGAACAGGAAAAACAGTTTCTGGCTGATCGTTACATCACCGGAACCTGCCCGAAATGCAATACTGAAGGCGCTTACGGTGATCAGTGTGAAGCCTGTGGATCAGCACTTTCGCCCGAGGAGCTTATTGAACCCAAATCCACCATCAGTGGTAACAAACCGATACTCAAAGAAACCAAACACTGGTACCTCCCCCTGGATAAATATGAAGATGAGCTAAAGCAGTGGATTCTGGAAGATCATAAAGAGTGGAAACCCAATGTTTACGGACAATGCAAATCCTGGCTCGATGGCGGTCTGCATCCCCGGGCAGTTTCCCGCGATCTTGATTGGGGCGTACCGGTTCCGGTTGAAGGAGCCGAAGGAAAAGTAATGTACGTCTGGTTTGATGCGCCCATTGGCTACATTTCTGCCACCCGCGAGCTTACTGATGACTGGGAAAAATACTGGAAAGACAGTGAAACCCGTCTTGTGCATTTTATCGGCAAGGACAACATCGTATTTCACTGCATTGTGTTTCCGTCCATGTTACGGCATGAAGGCTCCTACATATTACCCGACAATGTTCCGGCCAATGAATTTCTGAACCTCGAAGGCAACAAAATATCCACCAGCAAAAACTGGGCGGTCTGGTTGCATGAGTACCTTGAGGATTTTCCGGGAAAGCAGGATGTACTACGCTATGTACTGACAGCAAACGCTCCGGAAACCAAGGATAATGACTTCACCTGGCGCGATTTTCAGGCCCGCAACAACAATGAGCTTGTGGCAATTTTAGGCAACTTTGTCAACCGGACGCTGGTGCTGACCCACAAGTATTTTGACGGAAAAGTTCCTGCTGCCGGCGATTTGTCAACTGAAGAACAGGCACTGATCAAGCAAGCCCTGGAAAACAAACAGGCCATTGCCGATAATCTGGAACAGTTCAAGTTCAGGGAGGCACTTCGAAATCTGATGAACATCGCCCGTTTGGGAAACAAATACCTGACAGAAACCGAACCATGGAAAGTCATCAAAACCGATGAAAGTAAAGTAAAAACCATTCTGAACATCTGCCTGCAGCTTTCTGCCCAGATGGCGCAGCACGGAGAAGCATTCCTGCCCAACACCATGAAAAAACTCCGGGGCTTTCTCAACACTGAATTGCAGCCATGGGATGAAGAGGCAAATTTTAAATTGCTTCCGGTGGATCATGAAATCAACAAGCCGGCTTTATTGTTTGAAAAAATAGAAGATAAGGAAATACAGGCCCAGTACGATAAGCTGGAAGCCACAAAACAAAGCAACGAAGAAGAAACAGCTAAAACTGAGCCTTTAAAAGAGGCCTGTGAGTTTGATGATTTCATGAAGATGGACATCCGTCTGGCTACCATCAAAACCGCTGAAAAGGTTAAGAAGACCAAAAAGCTGCTCAAACTCACCCTGGATATCGGTTCCGAGGAGCGGACAGTTGTTTCAGGTATTGCTGAATATTACGAGCCGGAAAACATCATCGGCAAGCAGGTTGCGTATCTTGCCAACCTGAAACCCAAAAAGCTGCGTGGTATCATGTCATACGGGATGATACTGATGGCCAAAGAACCCGACGGCACCTTACGTTTTATGCAACCGGATACAGATTCAATCCCCGGCTCTGTCATCAGTTAAAACAAACACACACAGATAATGAAAGAAAGCATCCTGATGGATGCTTTTTTTGATATAGACCAAAATTTTAACCTGTGTTTTGGAATTTAGGCCTAATTTTTAAATTATAT
>JBKGYK010000115.1:0-4336 GCA_046546095.1 Bacteroidales bacterium | reverse complement strand
TTAATCATTTTGAAATGCAATTGGTAAAATTTTCCACGGAAATTGCAGTAGAACCCAAATGAAAAACTTGTTTTTTTGTTAATCCCCGGGATTTTACAGCATATTTGTGTTGGTTTTTGTATTTTGCCGAATGATAATAACTGATGAATATAGATTATGAAGAGACAATTTTTCTTGCTCATATTGATCGTCATTTCTTTTGGTTTGACGGCTCAGGATTTGGAGACACCCTATGAAAAGTCCGGTTTTGTTGAATGTGAAACCTACGAGGAGGTGATGGATTTATGCCAAAAGTTTGACAAAACTTTTCCTGAAGTAACATATCAGAGTTTCGGAAAATCCGGAAGAAAGCATGATTTGCCTTTGCTTATTGTGGATAAGGATGGTTTATCCACTGCTACTGATATAGAGAAAAGTGGACGGACGCTTCTGATGGTGCAGGCCAGCATTCATGCCGGAGAACCGGATGGAACTACGGCCGGGATGATGTTTGTACGTGATTTGCTGCAAAAGCCGGACATGAAACATTTGCTGAAGAATGTCAGCATTGTGTATATTCCTGTTTTTAACGTTGATGGCTACCTCAGGCGCAGCGCATATAACCGTATCAATCAGGAAGGACCTGAAGAGATGGGATGGCGCACTTCAGCAGATAATATTAATCTGAACAGGGATTTTGTGAGAAGTGAAACTGTTGAAATGAAACACTGGCATGAAATGTTTGAGCAATGGATGCCGGATTTTTTCATCGATTGCCACACCACCGACGGGGCTGATTATCAATATGCAATCACCTATGATTTGCCTGTATATGGCAATATGAATCCTGACCAGACCGTATGGATCAGGGATAAGTACCTGGAGCCATTGAAGCAGGGTATGGCTGATGATGGTTTCCCTATGTTTCGTTATGTTTCTTTCCGCAACTGGCACGATCATGAAAGTGGTATTACCGCCTGGGTATCCTCACCTGACCTGGCCCAGGGTTATACCACAGTCAAAAACAGACCAGGGTTTCTTGTTGAAACACATATGCTGAAATCCTATAAGAAAAGGGTAGAGGCAACCTATCAGGCACTGATGAAAAGTATGGATATTCTTGACCGGCACGGAAATGCTCTTCAGGAACTCAATCAGGCAGCAGATGAACATACTGCATCAGATAATTTTCGTAAACAAGCGTATCCCCTGCGTTGGAAAGCCAGTGATGAATACCGTGAAATTGACTTTCTCGGGATTGAGTACACAAAAAAAACTTCTCCAATTACCGGCAATACGTATTTTCATTATGGCGAAAAACCACGTACACACAAAATGATGTTTTATGACGATATGCAGCCGGTAGTTATGGCCGATGTACCTGAAGTCATTATTATTCCTCCTGAGTGGGAGAAAGTCATCGAAAGACTGGATATCCATGGAATAAATTATCATCGACTGGAGTCAGACCAGAGTTTTGAAGTGAGGCAATACAGACTAAAAGATATTGAATTTGCCGATGGTCCTTATGAGGGAGCATTCAGACCAACTGATTTTACTTTGGATACACTGCATCGGGAACATGTATTTCCTGCACACTCTGCATACGTTCCTCTCGATCAAAAGCATGCCAAACTAATATTGCACCTGTTTGATCCTTCTGCACCGGGTTCTGTAGTAAAATGGGGATTTTTTAATGCAATTTTTGAACAGAAAGAATATGCGGAAATCTATATGATGGAGGAAATGGCTTTGCAAATGATGAAAGATGACCCCGACATGAAAAAGTCATTTGAAGCATGGCTTGATACCACGCCCGGTGCTAAAGAAAGCCAATGGCAGATGATGAATTGGTTTTATCAGCAGACTAACTACTGGGACGAAAGAAAGGATTTATACCCTGTCGGATTTGTATTTTGATGAGTTTAAAAGCAAATTAACCGTCAGGTACGTTCCTGACGGTTAATAGCATACGTATGATATTGGTTTTATTGGTTTATTACCAGTTTGCCTTTACTGATGCTGCCGTTTTTATCCGAAATGTGATAATAATACACGCCATTGTTCAGGTGCTCAACAGACATTCTGAACGTATTATCTGATATTCTGTTAACGCGCTGAATGATCCTGCCGCTAGCGTCATACAGTTCAAGCTTCCATGTTTCAGAACCGGTAGAGAAATTGATGTAATCCTGAGCAGGATTTGGATAAACCTGAACCTTATTTTCGCTTGTCATTGGTTCATCAGCGGTGTAAACAACATCCATCCTGCCAATGGTATTGAATACTTCATTGGTGAGTATCGGCAAGTTGTAATCAAAAAAGATGGACGATCCGTTGGTAATCATTGTATATAGTTCATTTCCGGG
Organism: Bacteroidales bacterium; assembly: GCA_046546095.1. Classification (GTDB taxonomy): domain Bacteria; phylum Bacteroidota; class Bacteroidia; order Bacteroidales; family ML635J-15; genus JAQIBY01. Next base: position 1,988 of record JBKGYK010000115.1, on the reverse strand, counting down.
TTGCTGGGATATTTTAAACTTAACATATCCGTGGCTGGCAGGCTCATTGCTTCCGCTGTCCGGCAGGTTGATGTTTTCAAATGTCCAGCGCATCAGATTGTCGTAAAGAATGTCAACAGTGCACTCATGACTGGCACTCATGTGCTGGAAACTCTCAATATCCAGGTGAGGGGAGATGGTATCAATGATAACCACTTTCTGTGCCGGGGCTGTACCGGTATTCTGAAAACGGATTTTGTATTCCAGCATGTGGGTGGAGTCAATGTAGTGGTGGTCTTCGGTTATTCCAACCGGTGTAACTGATTTGTCGTTTGGATCATAAGATCCAAGCACTTCCTGACAATCGGTTTCAGCAAAATCATCGGCATCATCCTGTGGCACGGACATAACCTGACCCATGGAGTTTTCAGGGCTGCCACACAGCTCGATGCTTTCCTGCGGATGGCTGTTTCCGGGATGTCCGGGGCGCTGATCGGCTTCCAGGCGCAGGGTAGTACCTGTTGCTGCCCAGCACATCTGCATGATTTCACCACCATTGAGCTGGAATGTGCCGTCTTCAATAAGCACATTGTCTTCAAACAGGCGGTAATCTGATGTGCCTGCCATATCGCCGTCGCCGGGATCTCCGGTGTTGGTAATGGTAAAGCAGATCAGGCTGTCACCAAGGCATTCGCCTTCAACCATTACACTGGAGTGATCCCATGACGAATCCACTGGTTCGCAGGGGTCATCCGGGTAAATATGAGCATCCACACAGGCTGTAGCCCCCAAAAGTCCTCCATCACAGGCATACTGAGCAGAAATGACAAATTGACCGCTTTCAGAAATGCCCAGATCAGGCAGACCAAATGTAAGTGTATTTCCATCCTGTGACAGCAGATTTCCGCCACTGATATAACTTAGGTTGTCATCAAGTGTGATATCAATTGTCGGATCTGTTGCTATAGTTGTGCCATTGTTTATGTAATGGATATAAATGTTTCCATCAGAACACAGAATGGGATTGTCCATAACAACATCCACGCTCAAATTCGGGCAATACGTATCTGCCTGAAGACCAAAATCATATCCGGCTAAAGTATCGGGCTCACTATCTTCAACATAGACAGCATGAGTGCCAGGCTCTGCAGGATATGTATGCATCCACGGGGCAGATACATCCGGCAGGCTAATGGTATAATCCGCAGAATCCACCCATATGCGATATTGGCCGTTGGCATCCGTGTAGCCGTAAAATGGGCCGGGTTCTGCCTTTACGATCATTCCCGATAAGGTGGGTTCGCCTGAGTCAAAACTGTTGTTGCCATTGATGTCTCCAAATACATGGCCTGTAATCATATTGAAGCATCCCTGGTTGTGACTAAAATTTATGCCCCAGTGAAACAGGTAGCCGTCATCCAACTGCCAGTTATCTGAAATTGTTAGTGTCCATAAACCGTTGAGCGGGCTGCCTGTCAGATTGCTTAAAGGCTCTGAGCTGGTATAGCTTCCGGGAGGTAAGATTGAATCTGAACCAGATTCCTGCTCCCAGGTGCCGTTTTCTGCAAAAGGCGACCAGCAGTAGTCGTAACCGACACCGGGTACTGAGTTGTTATCATTAGTGCCATTATCAATGGGCTCACCCAAATGCGTGCCACCGCCACCCTGTTCCTGAAGGGTTACAGTATTCCCGTCGGGGGCAGTTATGGTGATAACCAAATCACCCATATAGGAATGCTCCATATTCACGCAAATACTGGTAAGTTCGCTTACATCATTCAGGGTTTCCCCGGCAGCATAACCGGTAACAAACAGGGTGCTTGTGTATGATACGCCATACCCATCGGGCAGTGGAATGGTATCAGGTGAGGTGTGGTAGTTTTTGGTGTCCTGTGCAAAAAGGGCAAGACCTGCAAACATGGCAATGAGGAATAATTGAATTTTTTTCATGTCAAAATTGTTTTAATGTTGGTTTGTCATTATCTACTATTAGTATAGAACGTGTTTTT
>JBKGYK010000114.1:0-4397 GCA_046546095.1 Bacteroidales bacterium | reverse complement strand
GGGCGACAGAGCATATTCAATGTTCAGACCGGCAAGTATCTGTACCCCTAATGGATTTTCTATGGATTCGCTTATTATGGATCGGCTGGTGGTGTCGTTATAATAAATGTTCCCCTGCTCCATGTCAATGATCAAACTATCACCCTGATAACGGGTTTCTGTATCTGCCGGACCTTTGGGCTTGTTGGAAAAAACCATGCCTAAGCCAATATAGGGTTTTATTTCCATTCTGTTCTTAAATAGCAACTGCCGGTAATGAACCCTCAGCGGTATTTGCATGAAGTTGACCACAGAATTGCTACCCATGCCAAAGGATGCGTCGATGTCGTTGTGTATGGTGTAGCTGCTATTGTAAAACTGATGATATATACCGGTTTCTATGCCCATAAAATCATTGATGTTGTGTCCGAAAAACATGCCGGATTTGAAATCGGTGAAGGCCATAAAAACCGGTAGATACATACTTGAACCGCTGACATCGCCTTGGCTGTGGGAAGCATTTGTCTGGCTTGCTGCTTCCAGACCGGCGTAAAAAGGATAATCCACCGCTTCACTGAGCTTTTCAAGGCGTTCCGGACGGGCTTCCCGCCGGGTTTCAGCGTTTTGCCACAGGTTGCTCAGCTTCCAGCCCACACCAAATCCGAAATATGTGTATTCTCCTTTGCTGGTTTGGATGGCATGATGCTCTTCTCCATCATTATAGCTGTACCATGTGTGGTGTTCTATGATTTTGTTGAAACCGCCGGTATAGCGCGCGATAAAAGAAAATTTCACATCGTAATCTGTTTTATATTCCAGTGAAAGCCCCATCTCCGGCATGTGAAAAAAGCGACGGTAGTTATTGTGGGTTTCTGAAGAGTATTCATATCTGATATTGTCATTCATGCCGGTCATCCCACCTGATCCTGCACCATCTGGTTCTTCATGATCAACAGGATGAGGGTAATAGTCAAGGTTGATGCCCGGTTTGTAGCCCAGTGAGGGGGATAAAACCAGCTTTTCATTCAGCAGATTTATCTCATATTTCAGTCGTATTGGTATCTGAAGGGACATCAGTGTATTGCTGAAACTGCCGCCAAAGGATTCTTTAAAAAATTCCCCGCTGTAATACTCATGCATAAGCAAACCGGTTTCAAGATGGAGATCAGGCACTATCTCCTGTGATATACTGAACTCATAAGCAAAGGTTGGGATGCCGGTTTTCATATGTCCGCCGGGATCCACCAAATGGTACTGGTCTGCACCAATGCCTGCATTGGCTTGTACCCAAGTGTTTTGTTGTGCTTTAACACCCGGGGCGCTTATCAAGAAGCATGAAATCAAAAAAACGAGCTTTTTCATGGTATGCAATTTTAGTGTGTCACTCATGTATGTTCTAATGTTAAAATAAACTTAAATATACATAGATTTATTGTAGTTAATATCCGTTATTTTATGAATCTTTATTCCACAAGCAGCAAATCTGTATGCGTTTCGTTTGTATAGCGATGGTGAAATTCAAGAATGTATGTGCCCGTTTGCAGGCAGGTGATGGAACATGTAGATTTGCTGCTGTTTATGCTGCTTCTCATCATTTCCCGGCCCATGATGTCACGGATGACGAAATGTGAAAAGGACTGACAATTCAGCAATTGCAGGGATCCTTTTGCCGGATTTGGATAAAAGCAGGGCTTACCGCTAAAATTTCCCTCAATGCCGGCATTGACATCAAAGTCAGCACGAAACAAGGCGGCTTCATTGGTCTGAAAACTTTCGCTGGACATAAGTAAGGTATTGTTTGCATACTCAATTCCTTCCAGTTGATGAAAAAATCTGCCCAGATTATATTTTTGTCGCTCACCGGCGAAAAACTCAGCATTGAAAAAATGATACAGATGGTAAACAAAAGCCGAGGTCAGGTATCGGCTGTAACCCAAAAGCATGAGGTTGTTGGTGGCCGTATCTGCCGCGGCACCGGTTACCAGACCATCGACATCCAGGCTGTCCAGGAGATGCGCAGCAAAGGATCCGGGTGTTTTGGGCAGAGAGTACAGGTAGGTTTTCTGATTGCCCCAGTTCTTGCTGAAAAGATACAGCGAATCCCCAAAAGCAATCATCGCTTCGCAGTCAAAATTGGTGCTGTAATTGTCCCATTCAAACTGGCTTTGGTTTGGATAATGAAACTGAATGCTGTCTGCTGCAAGTGAATCGGATTCATTGATAAGACCAGATTTATCAATGCGGTAGATACAAAGGTCTGTTCGGTTGCCGTTGTTGTTGCCAAAATCTCCGATGTATACATATTGCTGATCGGCGCAAAGGTCTTCCCAGTCTGTATTGCGAACCTGTTTGATATGTGTGCGGTGGCTGACAGAACCGTTGCTTGTGTCAATTTTATACAACACAGCCGGATTGCCGGAATCGTTGTGGGTCCACAGACTTCCATCAACCCACAGCAGGCCTGAGGTTTCTTCTGTTTCAGATGATAAACCGGTGATTTTTTCAATATTGAGGTTCTGGGCATTACCGGTCAGGGCAAAGCAGCATGTAAGTATGAAAAATGGCAGCGTGTTTTTCATTTTGTGATTTTTCTGAAGCACAAAATACAAATTTTCCCTGAGGAATCCGCGCTTATTTTTCTTCAACTGATATATTGCATCCCGGTTTTGTATGATGTGTGCTATATGATTTAATTAATCCCATTGCCACACAGTCCATCTACAAACCAAATGCTCAGTGATGCATGATCCTTGCAATAAGGATGTTTTTTCCGGACCATTACCTGAAGTGCATCCCCTATGCAACCTTTAAGACAGGAATACGTTATACAATAAGGATCAAAAAACAATGTATTATGTTTACTCCATTGCTAAAATATGCATTACCGCTGGTTATGATATTCTATGCCGGTGTTACCCTCACTGCTCAAACGGATGATTTTGTTTATCAGGTATATCCGGAGTTAAGCCGAATGTCCTACATTCAAAAAACGACAGATGATTTTTTGATCATGATGAACTGGTCTCAGGTGATGAAAACTGACCTGCAGGGGAATCCACAATGGGTGTTTACCCTAAATCAATCGGGAGATAGCGGACTGAGAGATTTGCATGTGTCGGATGATGGCAGCGTTTGGCTGGCAGCCGGTATGGAGCTTGAAAGCGGACATTTTGGTGCCGCTAACTATCCCGGAATGCTGCGTCTGAGTGCCCAGGGAGACAGCATTGCTTTTTACAGTCCTTTTGTCAACAGCCCGGATACCAGTGATTTGTTTGTATCAGCAAGTGTGGATGGAATTGCGGAAACCCAAAGCGGTGATTTTGTGCTGACAGGAAGTGTGAGAGATAGCCTTTCGGATCACAGGTTACTTGTGTTTGAAATGAATCAGGCAGGGGAAACCCAGTGGATGTTCGCCGATACAATTGATAATGATATGTTCATGTACAATGGTGAGGATGTATTGCAGGCTGAGAATGGGAATGTTTACATTACAGGTGGGGCTTATTATCGGGGACCAAGTATAGATAATCCTCGCAATAATTTAGTTGCCGGCTTTACAGCGGATGGTGATACACTTTTTACCCGGCTTTTTCCTGAAAACACCATTACAAGTGCGTATGAATATGGTATGGATTTAATAAACCTTGATGATGCTTTATTGTGTATGTCGATTGAAGGAGGAATGTATACAACCAACCATAATATCATTTACCGTAAGCTATCATACGATGGCACGCTTGAAGAAACCCATGTGCTTGGTCAGGATGTGGAGAACTGGGAGTTTAACTACTTGCAGGCATTGAATTTTTCCAGGATCGGTGATGGCGGGTTTATTAGTCCTGCTGTGATTGTCAATAAACCTGTTTATCAAAATATGAGTCTGATTGCCCGCTATGATGCCAACCTGAACTTGTCATGGTTGCGGCTGGTTGGTGATACCCTGGTTGAAAACAGTGGACTGGAAGTGTTGGATGCAGTGGAGCTGAATGATGGCCGGCTCGCTTTTACAGGACAGAATGTGGATAATCAGGCATTTCTGCTAATCACCTCACCAACGGGAGCAGGAGATTATTCCAATGAACTCATCATGGATGTGGAGCCTGAGCAGCAATCAGAATTTACTGTCTATCCCAATCCTGTGCGCAATCATGTGCTGGTTTCAACCGACAGACCTGCGGAAAGCGTTCGGTTCAGCCTGTTTGATATGCATGGCAGAATGCTCCGGCAATGGGATGTGACCGGTGAAAAGGAGCTGGACGTTTCCGGCCTGCAAGATGGTGTGTATATTTTGAAATCCAGGTATTTCCTTCCGCAAAAAATTGTAATTCAAGGGTAAAACTCTCTCTCTGTAGAAAATTCCCGCGCCAGGGATACGGAGGGTGGGCGACGAAGGAGACCAGACCCCCGGGGAGTTGAAG
>JBKGYK010000113.1:0-5051 GCA_046546095.1 Bacteroidales bacterium | reverse complement strand
AGGACAGGGTTAAGCAGTTTTTAGATGAATATGCCTTCGAGTAACTAACCCTGACCTTCGTGTCAGGGTGATAAGCACATGAAAGATGCAATGGGCTTTAGCCCTGATATTCTAATTCGTTATTTTCACTCTAAATTAATAATTCAATCATTACCCACTCCTGTCTGCCTTAGGCATGAAAATTTGCAGTAGAACCATAAACAGAAATTACTTGTCTTACATTGCAGGAGTGTTCTGGGATCCACAAAAAAACAGAGACCACAAAACGCAATCTCTGTTTTTATCACAACTGTATCGTGTGGAATGTTATTCTACGCTGGAGAAATACTTCATGAACTGTGAGCGTTCGTACATTTGCGGATTTTTCAGATTTTTGTAGGATAATTTGCCTCTGAAATCTTCAATATCCTTATAAGCATGCTCTTCCATCCATTCTTCAATCTCATTGTTAATTTCATGTATGCTGGCGATACCATTCTTATACATAACAGAGCATACCTGGGTTGTTTGTGCTCCGGCAAGTAGTTGTTTAATGGCAGCAGCACCATCGTGAATTCCTGTTGATGCTGAAACCTCAATGCGTTTCATTTGTCCGCTCACCATGCCTACCCAGCGCAGGGAATGTCTAAGGTCTGTCTCACGGCTGAACACTGATGCTGACACCATTTCCATTTTATCAATATTAATGTCCGGCTCGTAAAAACGGTTGAATAGTGTGACGGCTTTAACCCCACGGAATTGTAGCTGTTTTACCAATCTCAGAATGTTGGTGAAATGCGGGCCGATCTTCATGATCAGCGGGATGTTTACCTTGCTCATGACAGCTTCAGCAATGTCATAATATTTTGTTTCATAGGTCAGGCCTTCAGTGTCTCCATTGTCAGGAATGATGTTGACATTCAGCTCGATTGCATCAGCACCTGCATCTTCAATGCGCGTGGCAAAGTTTGTCCAGTCATTTGCTGATACGCAGTTTATACTGGCTATAATGGGGATATCAACCTCAGATTTAGCATTCCTGATCAATTTGATGTATTCATCAACCGAGTTGTGTTTGGCATAATTGCGGATGTAGTCTTCTGCCTCAGGATAAGCCTTGCTTTGAGACAACATATGGCCTGCTTCAAAATTGATTTGTTCCTCAAAAAGGGATTTCAGAATCACAGCACCTGCACCATTCTCTTCAATTTTTTTGATGTTGTCAATGCTTTGGGTTAGCCCGGAGCTACTTGCTATGACTGGTGATTTTAGTTCAAGTCCTAAAAAGTTTGTTGCAATATTTGCCATGTTTATATGCTTTGGTTATTTCATTAACAAAGATAATATTTATGGGATAAATTCAGAATTTTTGATGAACTTTTGACTGATTTGTTCATTAGTGTCCCTGATGTCAGGTTTAATCAAGCTGTTCCGGCCCCGCTAAATGCTATTGCGGGTAGATTTGCTGACCTTCCTGTATTTCCCCATGATAGACTGATCGCTTGTGACCTAAGCAGTTTTATCTGAAATTTTCACACATGATTTTGGTCTTTGGTATTATTTGATTTTCTGATTAGGCCACTTTGAATATTTCCCTTATTTTGGCGGTGTCCAACGTTTATATTTTTTACATTGTAATTAAATCTTTTTGATATGAAACATGTATTGATAATTGTTCTTGCTTGCGTTAGTTTGCTGTCATGTCAGGCCCAGCCCCAAATCAGTGAGTCTGATGAGTTCGAAAAAGTGTCATGGGAGGACCTTGACGACAATGCGATCAGGATGATCGGTAAAGACTGGATGCTGGTAGCAGCAGGCACACCGGATGATTATAATATGATGACAGCCAGCTGGGGCACCTTAGGCTGGTTGTGGACCAAGCCGGTATCAACCATTTTCGTGCGACCCCAAAGACACACACACAATTATACCGAAAGGGAAGATTATTACACCATCAGTTTTTACAAGGAAGAGGACCGTGAAATACTAAAAAAAATGGGTACTGTTTCAGGTCGTAATTTTGATAAAATGAATTATGATAATCTGACCCTTATGGAAACAGAAAACGGTTCTGTAGCTTTTAAAGAAGCCTACCTGGTAATTGAATGCAAAAAGGTTTATGCCAGGGTGCTTGATGAAGCTTCGTTTTCAATACCTGAACTGGCGCAGGATATGTATCCCGAAAAGGATTATCACACCATGTACGTGGGTGAAATTGTCAACGTCTGGCGTAAAACCACCAAATAAAAAAAACCGGTACGGTTCCCATCAGGAACGAGACCAGTTTGTTGATGTGGAGTTATCTATATGGTGAATGATTCCTGCTACCTGAGCAGGTCTTTCATTTTCTTTGCAATAAACCCGGCTGCCTTTCTTGGGTGCAGACGGTAGATGCGATCCATGAATTTAGCATCGCTACCCACCAGCACACGGTATTTGTCTTTTTCTATAGCATTGATGATTATGGCAGCAGCTTTATCCGATGGCATGGTTTTCATGACGGATTTCCCTGAATCAGACTGTTTGGGCGTTTCCAGTCCTGAATTTTTCGAAATGTTTGTTGCAATGGCACCAGGAAAAACAAGCGTTACCTTTACATTGGTATCAGTCAATTCGGAATGAAGCCCTTCAGTGAGCAATTTAACGGCGGCTTTGGCTGCTCCGTAAATTGTTTGTCCCGGTACAGGCAGAAATCCGCCCATGCTGGATACATTTACAATGTGTGCCTCATCCCGTTTTAGCAAGCCGGGCAGAAAAGCCTTGGTCATGTATAGCGTACCGTAAAGGTTGACATTCATCACACGCTCTATCGCATCATATTCAAGCTTGTTGAGTTTGACAAATGGTTGAATGATGCCTGCATTGTTAATGATGATATCTGCATTTTTGCCTTCGCCATTTCTGGCAAAATCTTCCACGGCAGTTTTATCAGTTACATCCAGTACCATGGTGGTCAGGGCTTCTTTTTTCTTCCCGGCTTTTTCGGAGGTTTCTTTCAGGCTTTTCTCATTGATATCAACGGCCACAACATGTGCACCTTTGTCAATCAGTCCATAAACCAAATCTCTGCCAATGCCGCTTCCACCACCGGTAACTACGATCTTTTTGTTTTTGACTTTCATAATATACTTTCTTTCTGGGTCATTGTATTAAGAAACAATAAAGAGAGTCTAATGTTTGGAAATTAACAACTTGATTCGAAAAAGTCTGTACGAACTTGTGAGCTAAGTATATCATAAAATCAGGTGTAAGGCTTTTTAAGTGGCACCCGATTTGAATTCAAAGAGAAACCTATGGATACGGTATCATAGCCATCTGATCCACCAACTGATCCAGTCCCTTTTGGAGTTGCTTTTTCAGCATCATTTTCATCATCATGTTTACCTCGGCGTGGATTGTCAGGCGTACACGGGTATCGTAGGCAGCCACTTCTTTCAACTGTATCCAGAAAAGAAAGGGCAGAACCGAATCTTCTGATGAGCGTATTTTTATGGTTTTGTATGGAACCCTGTCCATGATTTCCAGACCGACCTGCTGCCCTTTAATGGTAAAACGACAGTTGTCCTCATTCGACGACCAGTCCTGAGCCGCATCCGGTGGAATCAGACGGTCAAAATTGCGAAAATCTGACAAAAAATTGTATATCCGCTCTGCCTGATTCGGCACTTTTCCAACCTTGCTGACAACTTCTAATTTTGACATACTGGTCTATTTTTTCCAGTTTCCCGGGTCTTTACGCCACTCTTTAAGTGTTTCAACTTCGCTGTCTTTGATATAACCTGCTGTGGTGGCCTGCTCCAGAAGTGCATGGTAATTACTCAGCGTATGCAGCTTCACACCGGCTTCCTCAAAATTGACTTTGGCCACATCAAAATCATAAGTAAAAATGGCAATCATGCCCACAACCTCACATCCGGCATCGCGCAAAGCATGCACAGCATCCAGACTGCTTTTTCCTGTGGAGATAAGGTCTTCAATAACCAGTACTTTCTGTCCTTTTTCAACCACGCCTTCAATCTTGTTGCCCATGCCATGGCCTTTGGATTTTGCACGTACATATGCAAATGGTTTGTCCAGCGCTTCTGCAACGAGCGCACCATGAGCTATACCCCCGGTTGCCACGCCGGCAATGACATCAAACTCGCCGAATTTTTCTTTGGCAATTTGTGCAAAAGAATCGCGGATAAATCCTCTCACCTCAGGAAAAGAGAGGGTTTTGCGGTTGTCGCAGTATATCGGACTGAACCAGCCTGAGGCCCAGGTAAAATGGTTTTGAGGCTCCAGTTTTATTGCTTTAATTTGCAACAAGTGATCTGACATTTGATGTGCAATTGTTTTCATAGCTATGATTAAAATATTTTACAAAAAACGTGTTATCTCCTTAACTGATGACAAACAGATAGGCGAAAGTCCTGATAAACAGGCGGTAAGCATAGCTGACATCAGCGATATAAAAGTAAAAATAAATCGCTTTACAGACAACTCCAAACTGAAACATTTAAACATTTATGGCAGTGAGCCCGGTCGGCTACTTGAATTTGTCCGGCATGCTTTTATTGAGATCGATGCAGGGGGAGGGCTTGTGGATAATTACAAGGGGTTATTTCTTTTCATCTATAGACAGGGAAAATGGGATTTGCCCAAAGGAAAAGCCGAAAACAACGAAGCACCCGAATTATGCGCCCTGCGGGAAGTCTCTGAAGAATGCGATATGGATATCGAACAGTTGAATCTTGATGACAAGCTTGGGATTACATATCACATCTATCGCCTGAAAGACAAGCTTTTGCTTAAAAAAACATACTGGTACAACATGCATTATGATGGAGATTGCAGTAAGTTGCGACCGCAGACTGAAGAGGATATCGAAAAATGCGTGTGGGTGGACAAAGAAACCATCCCACACCTGATGAAAAATTCTTATGCCTCCATCGAAGATTTGTTGAAGCGGGCAAAGTTTATATAACCCACATCCGACAATGCATCCTCCTCAGGACGGCAATCATCGGTTGTATGCTTTTTCCCGCTGCCACAACACAGCTTTTGGCAATAGCAACAATATATCTGATCCT
>JBKGYK010000112.1:0-5103 GCA_046546095.1 Bacteroidales bacterium | reverse complement strand
ACCCGGATAAAGATTGGCAAAAATCATATGATGAGCTCATGCAACCTTCATTATTTTGAAAGATGGGGCTTACTTTTGGAAATGAAAATATTTTAACGAAGTATTAGCTATTCTTCAGATAGTTACGAATCTCTGAATGTCTTTTTTTATTTTCACTGAACAGTAATGAATTTTTTTTTCAAAATACGATGTTATCAGCAACTAATAATTTAGAAAAAAAGGATTTATTATTTATTAAATTAAAGCAGATGCTTATGAAAACACAAATGAAGTTTTTTCGGTTCCCATTGCTTTTAATGGGAGCGATTTTATTTTTCACAACAGGTTGTGAAAAGGATGAAGCCGGGCTTCCAAACATATCAGGGGTAACGGTGAGTGAGTCGGAAAGTGGTAATTTACTTGTTTCCTGGGACGCAATGGAAAATGCCGAATCTTATAGTGTGTATGTTGCAGAATCGGAAAGCGGCCCCTTTGAACTGGAGGCATCCATAGGAGAATATGGCCTCTATACTGAGCACGAATACACTGACGGCACTCCCGGTGAAACCTATTATTTCAGGGTACTTTGGTACGACGGCGATCAGAAATCTTTGGAGGAAGACGCTGACATAGTCAGCGGGGTTTTTCCTGTTTCTCTGTTATCCGATATATCGCTTGAGACAACGACAGATTTGCCCGAAGATAATTTATTCACTGGTAACAGCCTGGAGTGGAATGTTAACCCGGATGATGATGACTATGACGCAATTGACGGATTCAAAATTGGCTTCAAACGTGAAGGCAGGGCTGATTTCGCCGGAGCAGGTATTTCTATTGGTAGTGACGGTGAAAATTGGGAAGTTTTTACAGAGGATGATGATGATTTGAGCCGCAGTGGTGATACATATACATTCAATGTGAACCTGGCAGTTACCTACGATGACGATGATGGTCAATACTGGCAGTCTGACGACAGAACCATTACCTACAAGGTTATTGCGGTAGATGAAAACGGAGATGAAATCAAAACTATCAGTGGCTACAAGGATCTCGAGCTTTTTCATAATACCCAAAAGGTAGAAGCAGAGAGAGATGGTGATGATGTTATTGTAAAATTTACCGGTTCAACCCTGGCAACTCATTTTGAACTGGAAGTTGATATGCACGAGGGTGAATGGACATTTAATTCCACAGGAACCAACAAAATAGTACTGTCAACATCCGATGTTGAAAAAATTGATGATTGGGGGACTAACGAACCTGCGAAAACACCTTATATGTATCAAATAAGATTGAATGATATTCCATCTCAAGGGGGTCTATATGACAGGCATACATTTACAGTTACTCCCGGAAAGTCTTCCAGTGATTCATTCAATGGAGGATCGAATTCTGATGATTGCAATTAAAGTATTTTTAAAAGCAAACCGGCTCTTGCGAGCCGGTTTTTTTTTGCCTGTAGGGCGCAGGCAAAACCAGATAGTAAAAAGAAATTGATGTTCCCAAAGCATTAGCAAACAGGCAAGAAAATGGAAACATTGTGTAATATCAATAAAGATGGAAAAGTAATTACGGATGTAGAATTAAAACAAAAAAGGTTCTACTGCAAATTTACATGCCTAAGGCAGACAGGAGTGGGTAATGATTGAATTGTTACTGTTGAGTAAGAAATTAAGAATTAGAAAAAATACTGTGAGGGCTAAAGCCCATTCCATCTTTCATGTTCTTATCACCCCCGACCTGAAAGATGGAGGGAAAGCGTGTACTTAACCAGAGCCGATTAACCCCGGCATTTATGTCGGGGTTTTGAGGCGAAATATAAAAAAGAAAGGGCTTTAGCCCTGATATGATTTTATGAATTCTGAGGTATATTCATCTTTTGACTGTAAGGCGAAACCAAAAGTCATCGGGTGAATACTCCTTCTCAATAAGCAGGGCTAAAGCCCATTTATTCTTTCTTTTTGCTTGCTCAAGAGCCTTTACACAATAATCTAACAAAAGCATATAATAATATTAAAACGTCTCGATTAATCATTTTGAAATGCAATTGGTAAAATTTTCCACGGAAATTGCAGTAGAACCTTGAAAAAAATATTTGGACTGTTTGGGCTTTTATTGATGTCTGAATTCAAGCTTAAGCCCATTTGGTATCGCATGCCTTATCACCCTGGCCTTTAGGTCGTAGTGTTTAATGATCCGGGAATAGAAGTCGTTGTGCTCATTCACAATTCTTTGGGGACAAGCTATGATATTTTCCGGGTATTTCAGATGAGTATTGAGTTGGTGTTGCCTGTACAGCTTGTTAATCACCTGATGATGGTTAATTTTTCTGTGTAGTCCCTTTCAGTTGTTTTTATCCTGATGCAATATATGCCCGGTGGTAAAACTTCTGTATTGTGCCTGTATTGCCAAGAATGTACATTCTTTTTTTCAAATACCTGTTTGCCGGAAGCATTGTATATGGCAATGCTTTGTATGTTCCATCTGGATTGAATGGTGAACTCATCCGGGCAGGGATTTGGGAAAATTATGTTTTCCGCCGTATTTCTGTTTTCCGGATTTACTCCCACGAGCTCAGCATATCTTGCCATGAATTCTTCATAATACATACCTGCAATTTCAGCATCATGAATGAGCAGTGTGTTTTCGTCGTATTCCTCTTCGGCCGAATTGGTCCAGTTATGGGAACCGGTAACTACCACCGGATCGCTTTGCGGATTGCCTGCATCCACTACGCCATATTTGTGATGCAGAAAATGTGGTTCATCGAAATGAGAATGTACATCTATGCCAGCATTTTGAAGACCATAATACTCGGAACCCAAATAATAGATGTTTTCGATGATGCCTTTGACATCAACACCTGAATCATGTGCTGATATTACAGCGTCTCCCAGTGTGTTGTTGATAAAAGTAAGAACGGCAAACTGTAAGTCTGTGCCGGCTGACAATATGGCCTGCTCAATCCGGGCAGTGGTGTTGTCTGAAGGAGAAAAATACAGCTCTACTTCTGTTCCGCCAATATTGAAAACATGTGGGGTGTTGTCTGTTTTGTCTTCACCAAAAAGCGCATTAACAGGATCAGGATTGTCCCCGCTGTTGCCCCACATTTCTTCAAATTCCAGTTGATATGCCTGAGCCAGTGCATGATCTCTGATGAATACGATATTGTTATAATCAGCATGGAGGCTGTTATCGGTATGGTTGGCGGATCCGGTTACCACAGTGGCTGATGCTTCAGTATCTGCATCAATGATAATGAACTTGTTATGCATCACACCGCCATCCGATGGGCGCTGCAGCATAGGAATGTCAGGGTCTAATGATGATAATTCTGAATTGTTGGTACCGGTATTGTCGGCAGCGATGTACCTTACGGTGACACCGCGGCTTTCGGCTGCATTAACGGCGCTCACTATGGGGAGGCTGCCGGTATTGTACATGCAAACATCAAGTTTGTCCTCTGCTGCATCAATCCAGGCAATGATGCTGTCTTCAAAAGCAGGTGCATGAACAGCATCTGCCAGATCAGAAGCATCATTATCTACCCATTGATTAAAATAAACCCTGATTTCTCCCGGCAGGCGGGAAGCTGTGGAAAAGAGGCCTGTGCTTGTTTCGGATTGCCCTGCACTGGAAGTATGAGTTGCTTTTACGTGGTACATGGTGGCCGGCTTTAGATTTTTCAGGCTCAGTCCAACTACTTTTCCGGCCTCCAGTGATTTTGTTTCACCGTATTCCAGTACAACATCCCCGGACGGCAAATTCTGCCATGAAAAGTTGAGAGATGTGGGGCTGCATGATTCTTGTATGATTCTTTCCTGTGCCTTGCTTGTGGATACTGACAGCAAAACTCCGAAAAAGATTACTGAGACACAGATGCCTTTTGTTATTTTTCTCATTTTATTGATTGTATGATGCTTCCAGAGGATAAAAGTAGTGATTTATTGATAAGCACAACAATCGAAGCCATGTTTTCATCTCCGCTGCATTTTCTGTGTCTGATAGAATGGAGAAATTATCATAAGATTTTGCATGAAGCCGGCATCAGAATAAGATCAGGATGTCAGAATTTATTTCCGTATTATTCTGCTTACAGTTTTATTATTATCCAGGATAAAATACAAGCCTGTGGAAAGCTCAGAAATATCATTGGAACCGGATTTTAGCTTTGTAATAACCCGGCCGTGCCGGTCTGCCGTGGTATATTTTTTTTGATCATCAACAGCATTGATAAAGATTGTGTTGTGGGCAGGTACCGGAAATACGTTGATGTAAGGATTGCAATAAAATCACTGACTCCGGTTTCCCCGGGGTTTTCTGCCCAGGCAAGTAAAGTGCTAACCGATAAGCCTGCCATATCGGGATATCCATCCAGGTGTCGTTGTTAAAGTCGGCTGCAACAATATCCCGGGCCGGTGGATATAATTTTCCCAGAATTGTCTTTTTCTTAAAGTATCCCAATCCCATATTTTCAAAAAGCAAAAGGAGGGAATCTGATTCTGATAGAACAAAGATATCCGGAAAATCATCCCGCTTATAATCGGCAACGAGCATGTTTCGACCATCCTGAATTTCATTGCTGATGATACTTCTGTCACCAAAATCAGTATGCCCAATGGCCAGATGCTGATTAAATAATAGCATGATAGCCAAAAAAGAAAATAAATTTTTCATGTTGCATGTTTACAGCTAAAGACTTTGCCGGTTGTCTTTCTTAATTCACAACACCTGACCGGCAAAAGCTATTGCTTGGCCTTTACATCTATGCTGTAGGATGTTACAATGCCGCCTGTCAGAGCGCTGACCAGAAAGTCGGTAAAGCGGTATCTGGTTACTACCTGACAATCACCGCTTGAGGGTGTGTTGACATCGGTACGCCCCAGGGGTACAAGCCCCCAGAAAATCCAGAACTGTTTGCCGTCGGCATAAGTGTACACATCGCCATCGGTTTCAGTGTATTCTCCTACACTTGTTCTTGTTGTCATGCAGGAATTGAAAGTTCCCAGCAGCAATAAGCCGGTAAAAACTAGAATGATAAGTGATTTGTATTTTTCCATGCTGTATTGATTTTGATTTATGTTCATCAAACATACGTATGAGGTGGAAAAATGTTTGATAAAA
>JBKGYK010000111.1:0-5239 GCA_046546095.1 Bacteroidales bacterium | reverse complement strand
CACCGCCCATTGATGTGAGTAGCCGGGAGATGTCAGCCCTGAAAGGGCGAAAGAAGCTTTACCATTCAGCCATTCAAAACCTGCAATTATTCGGTGCATGCGTTTCCGGGATAAAAAAAATATTCCCCTGCTTTTTCCCGCAATCAAAAAATGTATTACTTTTAAGCAGTTATAAAAAACAAATATGAGTTATGGCTAGTGTACGAGACATTAAGAAAGATATCAACTACCTCACCTACGAGGTGCTTTCCGATTGCATGATTTACAAACATGTGAATGAGGGTGATTCGAAAAAAACCGATGAAATCATGAAAAATATGATCGAAAAGCGGGAAGATCTCATTAAACGGGTGAATGAAGCCAAAAAACTTGATGACAAAAAGAAAACCAGGGAGGCATTCAACAGTATTGTTGAGGAGGCTATGAAAGCCGCTGACGAGTCGTTTACTGAACTTAGCAAACTGGCAAAATAATTTTGGTTTGAAGGAAGTTGATATACCGGAAATTGGCAGGGTGCAACTTGACAAAAACGGCCGTGCCAAACGAAATTTTAACATTCGCATTAAAAATGACGGTGTGATATACGTGAGCATTCCGCCGGGACAATCCTACCAGGATGCGCAACGGGTATTGTATGAAATGAAGGACAGAATCCAAAAGCAGCAGGCCAGGCTGATGGAGCAACCAACGCAAAAAACTATAGGCATAGGCAGCATCATCAAAACCCATCATCACCGGATTGAAATCAAAAGGGAACATGACAGGCGTGTGGCAGCACAGGGTGGCAGTGCTTATGTGGCGTTAATTGTGCCTGATGAGTATGATATCTCTGCCGAAAATACTCAGAAAGGAATACGGCTATTTGTCGAAGGCATTTTGCGGGATGAAGCAAAAGCTGTTTTACCTGAGCGTGTGTGGCAGTTTGCCGCTCAACATAATCTAAACCCACAATCTGTGCGTATTACCAGCGCTAAAACACGCTGGGGTTCCTGTTCATCCAAAAACAAGCTGAATTTTAGCCTGTATTTAATGATGCTCCCCGATGAACTCATTGACTACATTATTCTGCACGAACTGGCCCATACTGTACATAAAAATCACGGCCCGCATTTTTACGCTCTGCTGGACAATATGTGCGACGGTCGACACGATGAGCTCAACCGCCGTTTGAAAACACACAGGCTGGGCGTGTTATAACAAATACATCAAGCAGGCAAATGAAAAATTATTGCAATTTATTGCACTGATAAATAAAAAGTTCTATATTTGCAGTCCGAAAATTTGACGATCATAAAAGAGAATAAAAAAATGGCAAATCACAAATCAGCAATCAAACGCATACGGCGCAACGAAGCCAGAAGGATACAGAACAAATATTACGGACGTACCACACGTAATGCTGTACGTCAACTGAAAGCCAGCACAGACAAAAAAGAAGCTGAAGAAATGCTTCCCAAAGTCAGTGGTATGATTGACAAGCTGGCAAAGAAGAATATCATACATGACAACAAAGCGGCACGCCTGAAATCACAGGTTATGCGCCACGTTTCATCACTGTAAAAAATTGCAACATACAATCATATCTCAGCATCTGCTTAGCGGCGGGTGCTTTTTTTGTTGGTGGCTTCGATATAACCCAACCTGTCAGGTCCACATGCATTGAAGGAATGGGTTTGTTTTGGAGTATACCTTCGAGTCATGCCGACCTGATAGGTTGGTTATATCGAAGCCACCGGATCAACAGCAAAACAGAAATCTCCGCATTCCAGCCTCCCGCACATTTCATTCAAATGATTATCTTTGCAACGCATGTCAGAAGAATTTAATTTAGCGTATCAGGCACATCCGGCCTGTGAACGCATTTTGGAACATGGCGAAAAACGAGAGGGAAATCTGTATCTGCAAGGATTGAACGGCTCTTCTCTTTCCCTGCTTTTTCATGCCGTATACCAAAGTAAAAAGCGCCACCACCTGATTATCCTGCCTGACAAAGAAGCAGCCGCTTATGTGTATAACGACCTGCAAAAACTGACCGACAAGGATGAGTACATACAGTTTTATCCATCGGCATATAAACGTTCGGTAGAATACAACCAGGTGGACAATACCAACATTCTGCTCAAAACAGAGGTACTCAACCGTATAGGTTCAACGCGCAAGCCCTACGTGCTGGTGACTCATCCGGAAGCCTTGATTGAAGCCGTGGTACCCCGGAAATCCCTCAAGGATAATACCCTCTTTATCAATACAGGAGATGAGCTTTCTGTGGAATTTATTACAGAAGTGCTGGAGTCCTATGAATTTACACAGGAAGAATTTGTGTATGAACCCGGTGATTTTGCCATCAGGGGCGGTATTGTTGATGTATTCAGTTTTTCCAACGAACAGCCATTCAGAATTGAATTTTTCGGGGATGAAGTGGAAAGCATCCGTAGTTTTGACCCGGAAACCCAGGTGTCAACCAATAAACTCAAAAAAATCAGCATCGTTCCCAACATCCACGAACGTCTGGAAGATGAGAAAAAAGTGCCCTTTCTGCGTTTTCTGAGTGATGCAGCCACCGTGTGGATAGAAGATCCCGGGTATATTTCCGCCCGGCTGGATGAAATATATGACAAAGCCACAGAACAATATCATAACAGAATTAACCCGGATGTAGATGAAACACCCATGCTCAATCCGGAAGAGAACCTGACCCATCCCGATACCATACGCCAATACATCAATACCTATCCACAAATTTTCAGCGGACAAAAGCCGGCCGGGGAAGTTTACCAGACGATATCTTTCCGTACAAGCCCGCAACCGTCATTTCAGAAAAATTTTGATTTACTGATCAGTGAAATCCGTGAGAGAAAAGCTGAGAATTACCGTTGCTTCATGCTGTCGGACAATGAAAAGCAAATTCAGCGCATACGGGATATTTTTACTGACAAGGGTGTGGATGTCAGTTTCGATTCGGTATTTTATGCTCTCCACAAGGGATTTATTGATCATGATCTGAAGATATGTGCTTTTACAGATCATCAGATTTTTGAACGCTATCATAAGTATCAGCTCAAAGGCAGTTTTGCACGCAAGGATTCCATCACCCTGAAAGAACTCAACAGCCTGAACCCGGGCGATTATGTTGTGCATGTGGACAATGGTGTGGGGAAATTTGCCGGTCTGCAAAAAATCGTCAACCAGGGCAAGCAGCAGGAAGTTATCCGCATAGACTATGGCGAAGGGGATACTCTCTTTGTCAATATTCATTCCCTGCACCGGATATCAAAGTACCGTGACAAGGACAATGAAGTCCCGAAAATTCACCGTCTGGGCTCCGGACACTGGCAGCGAATCAAAAACAAAGCCAAGAAAAAAGTCAAGGACATTGCACGTGACCTTATCCTGCTCTATGCCAAACGACAGGAAGCTGAAGGTTTCGCCTTTTCCGCCGATAGTTATATGCAGCGCGAACTGGAATCCTCCTTTATTTATGAAGATACCCCGGATCAGTTTGAAGCTACCCGTCTTATTAAAAAAGATATGGAAGAACCCGCACCCATGGACCGACTGGTGTGCGGAGATGTGGGCTTTGGCAAAACCGAAGTAGCCATCCGGGCTGCTTTTAAAGCAGTGACCGACAGTAAACAGGTGGCAGTACTTGTGCCCACCACTATACTGGCTTTTCAGCACTACAATACATTCAAAGAACGTCTGGAAAATATGCCGGTTACAGTGGATTATATCAGTCGCCTGAAAACAGCCGGGGAAATCAAAAAAAGTCTGCAGGCAACAAGCGAAGGCAAGGTGGATATATTGATTGGTACCCACCGAATTGTTGGCAAGGATGTGAAATTTAAGGACCTGGGTCTGCTCGTTATTGATGAGGAACAAAAATTTGGCGTGTCGGTAAAGGAAAAGCTCAAACGGCTCAAGCTAAATGTTGACACCCTTACCCTCACTGCTACTCCCATCCCGCGTACCATGCAGTTTTCCCTTATGGGGGCACGGGATTTGTCTGTGATCAACACTCCGCCGCCAAACAGGCATCCCATCATTACAGAACTTCATGCTTTCAATAAGGATACCATCCGGGACGCTATCATGTACGAGTTTCAGCGCAACGGACAGGTGTTTTTCATCCACAATCGTGTGCAAAACATCCGTGAAGTGGAAGCCATGCTCGAACGTCTTGTTCCCGAAGTGAAAATTGGCGTGGCGCATGGGCAGATGGAAGGTAAAAAGCTGGAAAGTGTCATGCTATCCTTTATGCGGGGAGATTTTGATGTTCTGATTGCTACCTCCATCATTGAAAACGGGCTGGATATCCCCAATGCCAATACCATCATCATCAACAACGCCAATAATTTTGGTCTGAGTGATTTGCACCAGCTCAGGGGCCGGGTGGGCAGGTCAAATAAAAAGGCTTTTTGCTACCTGCTGGCACCGCCGGTCAGCCACATGACCAGCGATGCACGCCGCCGCTTGAAAGCCATAGAGAATTTTACCGAGTTGGGCAGCGGTTTCAATATCGCTCTGCAAGACCTCGATATCCGTGGCGCCGGAGATATTCTGGGTGGTGAACAATCCGGATTTATCAGCGATATGGGTTACGAAACCTACCAGAAAATCCTGAAAGAAGCCGTGCAGGAGCTCAAAGAAGATGAATTTAAATCCATGTTCGCCCCGGGAGAAAATGCGGAAACGCTGCCACGCGATCACAAATATGTGACCGACTGTCAGATAGAAACCGATTTTGAAGTTCTCCTGCCCGAAGATTATATTGAATCCGTATCTGAGCGCATCAGAATTTACCGCAAACTTGACAGCATCGAAACCGAGGCCGGGCTGCTGCAGTTTGAAGCAGAAATGGAAGACCGCTTTGGGGCACTCCCACCGCAGGTGGAAGGCATGATGGAGGTGGTACGTTTGCGTTGGATAGCCATGAAAACAGGCTTTCAGCGTGTCATCATCAAAAATGACCGGTTTCTGGGATATTTCCCTAAGGATCAGGAATCCGTGTTTTATCAGTCCCCTGTATTCGCCGGCTTTATCAATCATATGCAGGAAAATCCCGGTGGATTTGATCTCAAAGAAGACAAAGGCAAACTCCGATTGAAAATCAAACCGGTCAGGTCATTGAAACATATCCGCGGATTTCTTGAAAAATTGCATGAGAGATATGCATAGAGGATTGCCGGTGGCTTCGGCTTCGCTCGGATATCGGTGGCTTCGGCTTCGCTCAGCCACCTTA
>JBKGYK010000110.1:0-5487 GCA_046546095.1 Bacteroidales bacterium | reverse complement strand
GAAGGCCTTTTTTGATATATCCCGGCTTATTGGCATGTTACCAACATACTGTCCATTTCTCCGACGGCTGAGAGGTGTACGGGATGTTAATGTTATCATCCAACCTCCGGAATTGGTTTTTCTCTGAACACGGGATGCGTATGATTGTTTAATAAGCAGTTATGAACACAAACAAACTACAAAACAACCGCCGCGAATACACTCGTTTTCGTCTTGACAAGGCGGAACTTGCAGCAGATCCGCTTGATCAGCTAAAATCATGGCTTGCCAAGGCCGAAGCCGATGATCTGCCTGATTACAATGCCATGGTATTGTCCACGGCAGGTAGTGATATGCAGGTGCACAGCCGCAATGTTCTTTTGCGGGACATTTTGCCTGAAGGTCTTGTTTTTTACACCAATTACCAAAGCCAGAAAGGCCGGGAAATAACGGAAAACAATAGAGTTAGTCTGTTGTTTTTCTGGCCATCCCATGAGCGTCAGGTACGCATAGAAGGCAGTATAATGAAAGCACCGGCCAGCATGTCGGATGCATATTTTGCCGGCAGGCCACGTGATTCGCAACTGGCAGCCCATGCTTCGGCTCAAAGTGAAGAATTGAGGAACCCGAAAGACCTTCAGGCGGCACTGGAGCGTGCAGAAAATCGGTTTACCGGAAAACCGGTTTCACGACCGGGATACTGGGGTGGATACATTGTCCGGCCACATCGCTGGGAATTCTGGCAGGGTCAGGAATCCCGTCTGAATCAGAGATTTGAGTACCGCCTTGATGAAAATGGCTGGAATATTCGTCAGCTACAGCCATAAAAAAAGGTTTCAACCCGGGGTAACAGAATGCGGTAAAATAAAAAGCTTTTGGCATGATTTTATGCAGCAGAGCAATGCAAAAATATATGCCAAAAGCCATGTCAAATTTCGTGTTCTCTCCGTTTTCCCCGGATGGAAACCCGTGGCTATTTTTAATTAGTCGATCATGATGCGACGTGTAGCCTGTGCACCATCCGTGGTGGAAAGTTTCAGGATGTAAACGCCGTTGCGGAGGTTTTCAGGAGTAAGAACATGCCTGAAGCTACCAATCTTGTTGCGTTGCAATACTTTCTGACCAACCATATTGTACAGTTCGACACTTTCTATCATTTTTTCAGATGTCAGGCTGATTTTGCCATCGGTAACCGGGTTTGGAAAAATTTCCAGGTCAAAAGACTGTCTTCCGGCAATACCGGTAGAAGCAGAGACGAAGTCATTTTCATCACGGGGCAAGAGTTTATAGGTACTGTAGGAGTAATCCACCACACCGGTAATGTTGTAGGCAGAATCCGGAACTGGTGTCATATCAAACCAGAAGCTCCAGAGTTTGTCATCCACCCGGCAGGAGTCAGTTCCGTCGTCCACCATGATTTCACCGTAACCAAGTGTAGTATCGGTAACAACTGCATTTTGCACAGCAACGAAAACACCTTCATATTGTTCGTCGTTGATGTCGGCGGTAGAGACGTCCAATGGTCCGGGCAGTGGGTTGTCCGTTGAAACAACCGTCATCATGGCAACATCCACCAATTCAGTTTTTCCATAATACTCATCCACCATAGCCGTTAGCTCAATTTCATCTCCCCTGTTAAGGCCACTCACAACCGCGGAATCTCCATGATACACATAGATGCCGTTCCATCCACCTTCTCCGTCCTGGAGAAAAAACCCATAATCCCGGATAAGTGAAGTAACAATACCGCTGGTTGTTACGATCTCGCTTTTATAGGGAGACTCATCGGCCTGTCCCTGAATATCGTAAATACTCACTTCCTGTGCGGTAATTGACATACCTGTCATCAGGATTGCTAAACTCAGTAAAATTTGTTTCATAAACTTGTTTTTTTATAGATTATTAAAAAGTTACTTTAAAAGACACATTAAATCTCCGTCCCAGCCCCATAAAGACGGAGGCCGATTTTGCATCAAAATCAGAGTACTGGAACTGGTTATAGGTATCATTATTTGTTGCATCGGAAATGTACACTTCATTCAGGAGGTTTAACATTCCCAGTCGAAGATCGTAGCGCAGTTTGCCGATTTTAATGCCATAGCCGGCATGCAGGTCCATCAATCCATAATCGGGAACTTTCCATGACTGCAGCGGATTTCCTTCTTCATCAAAATTTTCGGGGTGTTCTTTCGGATCAAGGTCCAGTGGATTGAAATCGGCATAATGACGCATAAAGTGCCGGTATGAGGCTTTGAAATACAAGTTATCAATTGGTTCATAGCGAATATTTGCGGCATACTGAGTTTGGGCAGCATTTCCGACAAAGATACCATCTGCATCGAAATAAATTGTTTCCACAAATTGCTGATCGGGATCATAGACTTTAACGGAGTCTTCAGATGCCCAACGCCAGTCACCAAAAGAAACCAGGCCCTGTACATCGAGTTTATCGCTGATCTTATAAATGAAGTCAAACTCTACGCCTTTATGCACAGCGTCCATGCCATTGATATTTACATAAAGAATAACCTGCATGTCGGTAATGGGATCACGGTAGGGATATGAAAAACCGCTGGATGGTTTATTCTCCCAGACGGTATAGTAACTGTTTATTTTGGCACTGAAATTTTTACTGAAATAAGCGGTTCCCAGTTCGAGGGCTTTGACATTTTCGTTTTTTATTTCCTCAAAAAGCCGGTTATCGTAATCATAGATATTATTGAAGCGGGGTGCATTGTTCATGTAACCAAAGTTTGTAAACACATTAAAGTGCTCATTCAGGTTGTAATTGACACCTCCCTTGGCGGTATAACCGGGTGTCCAGTACCAGTCAGTTTCTGCATGTCGTGCTTCCTGTGAATTTACGGTATAGGCTTCCCCCTCATAGTAAACTGTATCGGGCACACCATAGATATCAGCAAAATCAGCAAATTCATAGCCAACTGCCTGCCGCATAATGGTATCTTCAAATACCAGGTCTTTCTTTTTAAAATAATCTATACGTTTGTAGCCGGAGTAAGAGGCTGTAAGATTGATGAAAGAAGAGAGGTTTCCGGTTTTGTATTTAAGCTGGGCAAACATTCCTCCCCAGTTTACGAGTCCGTCATTGTGGTAGGATACTACATCACCAACCTGTTTGAATTTATCATCGGTTGTCCTGTTGGTGGTTCCGATGGCATAACTTCCTCCCAGCAGGTCAGTTACCTCCTGATAATGCATTCCCCGATAGCTTCTGAAATCCAGTCCGCCGGAAAACTCAAGTTTATGTGATATATTATAATTAAATGTGGATATCAGTCCATACCAGAAATGTTCATTATTTGAACTTCTCAGGAAGTTGTTGGATTTATATCCTTCAGGGAAGCCATCAATATATTCAGCCCAGTTTGTTTTGCGGTTGTTGTCGTATATCTTCTGAAAGTCGATCTGACCGGATTCATCATACTCTACCCCTGACTGCGAATCCAGGCCGGTACCGCCACCCTTTCCAATGGACAGATAAGCAATGTTTGAGATAAACATATCATCGTTGAGTGTCCAGAAATCGCGCAGGGTGAACATGGGTTTATGGTAGGAATTTACTTTTTCGTGAATTTTTTCCTCACCCGGATAAATGGTATCACCGCTTTCGTTGGTTGTCCAGCGGTTGACATATCCCCAGAACGGATTATAACGCAGTCCGTGGTCGAGATTGGGATTATCGGTATTTTCATAATAAATGCTGGTATCTATCCCGATTTGCTCAGCATAATCCATGGAGTAGCGGGCAATTTCCTGTTTGTATTTACGCTGTGCATGGCTTTGTGGTGCACCCATAGCAGAAAGGCTGATGATGTGATTATCGGTGCGTTTTTGCACTTTGGCGTAGTAGAACCATGCTTTTGACCATGTCTCATCCACCCATCCGTCGCGGCGCTTGTAAGAACCGGCAGCCGTAAAGCCCCAGCCATTGCCCATATCACCGGAGTTGTAGCCGAAAGAGGTTCTCAGGTAGTTATCGGAACCGAATTCCTGTTCGATGGAAGCAGATTGTTTGTTCTCAATGCCTTCGGTGATGATGTTCATGGTACCACCAACCGATGGCAGGGCAAGTTTGGATGCTGCCAGACCACGCTGCACCTGTATGTTTTTTGTCACATTGTCCAGGCCAAACCAGTTTGACCAGTACACCCAGCCGTTTTCCATATCGTTAACCGGTACACCATCAATCATAATGGCAATGTTGCGCTGGCTGAAACCGCGGATGGTAATACGTGCATCGCCATCGCCACCACCCATCTGAGTGGCATAAGCGCCCGGTGTATTGTTGAGCAACATTGGAATATCCTGCTGGCCGAGGTCTTCTTCAATCTTTTTTGGCTTGATGGATGAAAAAGCAACCGGTGTTTCCCTGAATTTTGCAATATCCGCAACCACGGTAACCTCATCCAGAATTTCACTTGTCAATTCAACATCAATTTTCTTGTCAGAATCACTGATGGTAAAATCTCTGGTTGCTGTTGTATAACCAACAAAAGACACAGTCATTGTATAATCACCCGCTTGCAACGGGATTTCATATTCACCATTCATGTCAGCAACGTCACCACTTCCGTCATCAATCATCACATTGGCACCAAACAAGGTTTCTCCGGTTTGTGAATCGGTGATTTTTCCATGCAATTCATACTCCTGCGCACCGGCAAAAGTAACAAACAACACGCTCATCACCAGGGTAATACCTGTTTTCAAAAAAGCCATAACAAAAAAATTACAACATTATTACTAACAAATTACGGTACAAATTTACTGGAAAACATGAAACGTAATATCTTTGATTCAAAATTAACCAAAAAATAACATGATCTGCAATTGAATTGCATGCTTTAATAAACAGGTTTTTAACAAATAGCAGAATACCTTTACTTATAAATAAAGCAAAAATGCCACCCGCTGGGTAGCGGATGGCATTTTGGGTATGCTGTGTTGAGAAGCTTATCGTTTTACAACAAACTGCTTGCGTTGGTTAAGCTGGGGTGAGTAGAGGATGTAGGTGCCGGATTCACAAATAGACTTGTTTCAATTAACCACAATTCGTTGACTTCTGCAGAATTCCGACTTAAAGATGTACATTCCCGGTCTTAAGTTTGCGAGTGACAGCCTGGTTTTTCCTTTAACAAGGCCTTTCTTTACTGGCTTACCTGTGACATCATACATTGTGTAGGCTTGTTCTGTTTTCGTTTCCGGATCTACCCAGATGTACTCATCCGCAGGGTTGGGGTACAACAAGCAAGTTTGGCATTGCAGTGTTTCCTTAGCAGATATGTCCATCTCAAAACCCGGATAATCCCCATTTCCCCAGGCATCGGTTACCAGCAAGAAGGATTCTGCATTTTGACCGCTTAGATTTCTTGACCCCGCAAAAGCCAGCCTGCCGTCATCCAGTTCCACAACATCGTATATGCGACCGGAAAACTCCTGCCCCGTTGTATCTCCCAGGGTTTTAAACCACAGCCTTTCGGCATTGGC
>JBKGYK010000109.1:0-5864 GCA_046546095.1 Bacteroidales bacterium | reverse complement strand
AAAAAAATCAATAATTATTGTACACTGTATTGACAAAATCTTCCAGAGCAGATTTTGCTTCCCTGGAGCTGCAGTCAAAACGGTTCAGTATACCGACTATGATGTACTCTTTTTTTGATGCTGTGGTCAGATAACCTGCGTAGGAATAAACCCGTTTCATGCTTCCGGATTTGCCGGCAAATTTTCCGTTAAATGCCCGCCGGTGCCCAAAATATCTGAGTGTACCGGACTTACCTGCTACCGGCAATGATGCACGGAAAACATTGGCATGTTCGGAATCCTGCATATATTTCAGAATATAGGCAAGCTGGTACGCTGATATCTGGTTAAATGGGGACAGCCCGCAGGCATCCTCCAGTTTCAGGCCTTCTGTGCGCATGCCATTCTGATTCCAAAAATGAATCATTTCATCGCAAGCCTCATCCATGATTTTATCATCACTGAAAAGCAGACCAAGCGAATTTGCGTATAAATTGATGCTTTTGTGATTCGTGATTTTGATGAGCTTTTCCAGGCTGGGAGAATAGGTACTGTGAATTTTCTGTGTTGTTTCCACTGGCATGCCTGTTCCGGCTGTGCCATCAACAGAAATCCCGTCTTTTTCAAGCTGTTCGTGCAAGTGCCTGGCAGCCAAAAGGGCGGGGTCTGGAATTGCTCCTTTGACAACAAAACTGTTGTGACCTTTGGGTAGTGTTCCCCGAATTACACGTTCATTGCTTTCGGGTACGCCAAAAATATAGGCCTGGTCACCACCTCCGTCGGCAGCAATTACCTCGTTGCTGAATGTCAGATCCATACCACGCGGTGTGATTTTTGTGATAGCCGTTGGTTCTCCGGCAAGGCTGCCCGTATTAAAGCTCAACTGATAGGTGTTTTCATATATGTTCAGCATGGAGGCTGCTGCACCAAAGTAGTTGGCAATGTCTTCCCATATCCAGGTGCGGGGTATCTTGTTGTTGAGTCTCTGGTTTTCTGACCCGATGATATCACCTTCAATCCGGGTGATGCCTTCTGCTTTTATTGCTTCAGACCATTGGCTTAAGAAATCCACAGGCTGATAGTATTGTCCCTGAAAACGAACAGATCCCAGAGCAGGATCGCTACCGCCTATAATGTATACATTGCCTTTACGTACAGATCCCACAACTTCACCACTGATGGCCAGGCTTGTCTCAAACTGATATTCCGGGCCATATTTTTCCAGAGCAGATGCAGTTGGTACTATTTTAATGCTTGACGCGGGTGTCATACTGATGTGTTCATTATGAGCAAGGATACTTTCCCCGGTTTGCGCATCCATCACGAGATATGCTATGCCAGCTGTTTGTAACTCAGGATTTTCATCAGGCAACTGGGCGTAAATGAATTGCTTGATTAAAAGTAATCCCAGCAAGAGTGTCCATCGGTTTTTCATGATCAATTATTTTTGCTGTGAATTTACAAAAAATAATGCCGGCTAAAGGATATATGTCATAATCATTTAAACAAGATTTTACCTACCTTTGTTAGCCTTTAATAAAAGTGAATAGTATGACAGATAAAATCAAAAAAGCGTTACTTGTTATCCTCGATGGATGGGGAATTGGAGACGGGAGCAAAGCAGATATCATTTCTCAGACAGATACCCCTTTTTACGACAAACTGCTCAGGGAATACCCAAATGCCCAACTTCAGGCATCCGGTGAAAATGTTGGTTTGCCGGAAGGGCAGATGGGCAATTCAGAAGTAGGACATCTGAATATTGGTGCCGGACGCATTGTTTATCAGGACCTGGTAAAAATTAACAAAGCCATAGAAGATGGCAGCTTTTTTGAAAACAAGAAGTTGAAAGATGCCTTTGCCTATGCCAAAAAAGAAAACAAGGCCGTGCATTTCCTTGGTCTGGTTTCTCCGGGTGGTGTACATTCCATGGATAAGCATCTGATTGCATTGTGCAAAATGACATCCCGGGAAAATCTCGACAGGGTGTACATACACGCGCTTACCGATGGTCGTGATACCGATCCCCGATCCGGCTACGGGTATGTGAAGCATGTTCAGGAAGAAATTCAGGATACTCCTGCCCGTTTTGCCAGCCTCATCGGTCGTTATTATACCATGGACAGGGATAAACGCTGGGATCGCATCAAAAAAGGATATGATCTTATGGTGCATGGCAAAGGCAAAAAATCAAATGACATTCTCGAAGCCATTCAGGAATCCTATGATGAAGGAGTGACTGATGAGTTTATCAGTCCGGTGGTGCTTACAGATGAAAACGGAAATCCCCGCGGAACCCTTAGCGAAGGTGATGTGGTCATAGCCTTTAATTTCCGAACGGACCGTTTGAGACAAATAACCATCGCCCTAACACAGAAGGATATGCCTGAAGAGGGTATGAAAACCCTCCCGCTCAATTACCTGACTATGACCCGCTATGATAAAAATTTCGAGGGGATTAAGGTTGTTTATGAAAAAGATAATGTGAAGAATACCCTGGGAGAATACATCTCTGCCAAAGGATTGAAGCAATTGAGAATAGCCGAAACCGAAAAATATGCACATGTTACCTTCTTTTTTTCCGGTGGAAGGGAAGAGGTTTTTGATGGTGAAAGCCGTATTATGGTACCATCTCCAAAGGTGGCAACCTATGATAAGCAGCCGGAAATGAGTGCCCCGGAAGTTGCTGACAAATTGGTAAAAGAGCTGGAAGCCGAAACACATGATTTCATATGCCTGAATTTTGCCAATGGGGATATGGTAGGCCATACCGGTATTTATGAAGCCATTGAAAAGGCTGTAAAAACAGTGGATGCACAACTCGAAAAAGTCATTACTGCAGCACGGGATCACGGCTATGATGCAATTGTTATTGCCGATCACGGCAATGCAGATAATGCTGTAAATAAGGATGGCAGCGACAATACAGCCCATTCTTTAAACCCGGTGCCTGTCATAGCAGTGAGCGATCGTTTTTCTGAAGTTACTGACGGAAAACTCGCTGATGTGGCACCTACAATACTGAAAGTCATGGGACTGCCTCAGCCTGATGAAATGACCGGGAAAAATTTATTCAGGTAAAAAAGGATATCTCAATCAGCAGTATTTTTCCAATGAACTGTGTAACCGGTGACTGAATGTTTGTTTCTATATTTTTATTTTTGTGAATTTGATTTGATGCGATGATACCTATTGAAAATACACTGGTGAGTTTTGATCTTATTGAAAAGCTGTTTTCCTGTGATCTTGCATGTTGTAAAGGAGCTTGTTGTGTTGAAGGAGATTCCGGAGCCCCCATAAGCAGAGAGGAAGAAGCGCAGATACGAAAAATCTATCCTGCATTGGAAAATCGCATGAAATCTGAATCTGCCCTCAGGGTTCAGAGACGCGGTTTGAGTTTCGTTGACAGGGAAGGAGAGCTGGTTACCATGATACACGAAAACTCCGGCGAATGTGTTTTTGCTGTTCTGGAAAACGGAATAAGCAAATGTCTGATCGAAATTATGCATTTTGAAGGTGAACATGATTTCAGAAAGCCGGTATCATGTCATTTGTATCCCATCAGAGTAAAAGAATATCCCGATTTCACGGCCGTCAATTACGATGCCTGGGATATCTGTAAATCCGGATTGGTGAAAGGTGAAAAACTGGGTATTCCTCTTTATAAATTTGCTGGGGAAGCCCTGGTGAGACGGTTTGGAAAGGAGTGGTACGCCCAATTGGAAGTGGCGGCAAAAGATTTCTTAAAAGAATAATAACAAAAAATTGCAGGAATCGTTATTTAAGCATTATATTTATGGGTTTTTATGAGGACGTTAAGAATATACAGTTTGTTGATGCTGCTGCTTTTTCCGGCCGGCATACTGCTTCATGCACAGGAAGTCAATCCCCGTTCAACTTCACCATTGAGTAAGTGGGACAGGCGATTCCCTGAAATCAAAGTCGGCGATAAAATATACCAGACCGGAAGCAACTGGATGACCGCAGGTATTGGCCCGGGATACAGTACTACACTGGAGGAACAGCAGGTCAATATGGCCATTGCTTTTCACATGAGATATAAACCGATTTATTTTAAATTTGGTTATCATTTTACCGATGATGCTTTTTTCATGAAAGACAGGTTGAGAAACATAAGCTATCAGAATGATCTGATTGCAGCTGCCGGTATCCGGTATGAGAAGCGATACATCAATCTTGCATTTTTCATCGGGCCGTCTTTTGCTTTTGGTATGCTTCAGAGGCCGGGAGAAGAATATGTCGGTGATGGTTACTATGCCCTTGGGGTAGTGCCGGAAGTGCAGATTACTTATAAAATGTTTTACGATGTGGGTGTCGGAACATCACTGTATGGAAGCTTTAACAAGAATCACCAGTGCGTTGGTCTGAGATTTCACATCTATTTTTCAGGTGCGTACAGAGGTGTTTATTAATAAATAAATATATTACTATGGATTACGTAAAAGATTACATTGAACAAAACAAAGAAAGATTTCTCGACGAACTTTTCGGACTGATCCGGATTCCTTCCATCAGCTCCATGTCTGAGCATAAGGATGACATGGTTAAATGTGCCGAACACTGGAAAAAATTACTCCTTGAAGCTGGTGTTGACAAGGCTGATGTGATGCCCAGTAAAGGACATCCGGTGGTGTATGGTGAGAAAATTATCGATCCTGACAAACCAACAGTTCTTGTATATGGCCACTATGATGTGATGCCTGTTGATCCCATTGAAAAATGGAATACAGAACCCTTTGAGCCGGTCGTGAAAGACGGTAAAATCTGGGCTCGTGGTGCCGATGATGATAAAGGGCAGTCATTTATGCATGCCAAAGCTTTTGAGCTGATGGTGAAAACAGATACACTTCCCTGCAACGTGAAATTCATGCTCGAAGGTGAAGAAGAAATCGGTTCACCAAGTCTGGGCCCATGGTGTGAAGAACACAAAGATATGCTCGATGCTGATATCATCCTTGTTTCCGACACAGGAATGATAGCTCAGGATATCCCGTCAATTACCACAGGTCTGCGCGGGCTGGCTTATTGGGAAGTTGAAGTGCAGGGACCGAACCGTGACTTGCATTCAGGTCTGTTTGGTGGTGCTGTAGCCAATCCAATCAACATCCTTTCTGAAATGATTGCTTCTCTTACCGATGAAGACAATAAAATCACCATCCCGGGATTCTACGATGATGTGATGGATGTAAGTGAAAAGGAAAGAAAAAAGCTTGCTGAGGCTCCTTTCGATAAAGAAGAATACAAAAAGGCCATTGATGTAAAAGAACTGCACGGTGAAAAAGGATATTCAACAACAGAACGTACCGGTATCCGTCCTTCACTGGATGTATGTGGTATCTGGGGTGGCTATACAGGCGAAGGTGCTAAAACTGTTCTGCCCTCTACCGCCCATGCTAAAATATCAACACGCCTGGTTCCGCATCAGGATCACAAGAAAATCGCTGATCTTTTTGTGAAACACTTTGAATCAATTGCCCCGGATTCCGTGAAGGTGAAAGTGAATTATCTGCATGGCGGACAGGGTTATGTTTGTCCTATCGATCTGCCTGCATACAAAGCTGCAGAAAAAGCTTTCGAAGACAGCTTTGATAAAACACCGGTGCCTGTACGTAGTGGCGGAAGTATCCCCATTATCTCAACATTCGAAGAGGTGCTTGGTACAAAATCTGTTCTTATGGGCTTTGGACTCGAGTCAGATGCCATTCATTCACCCAATGAAAATTATCCCTTGTTTAACTTCTACAAAGGTATAGAAACACTTCCGGCTTTCTATAAGCACTTTGCAGAGATAAAAAAATAATCATTTTGTAACATACTTTGAAAAAGCCTCCCCGTGCCATGTGTGCGGAGAGGTTTTTTTCAAG
>JBKGYK010000108.1:0-6095 GCA_046546095.1 Bacteroidales bacterium | reverse complement strand
AAAAAAGCCGGGGTTTCCGGCTTTTTTATCGTATATTATGGGATTGCATGGGTTATTACATGCTTCAGACCTCGGTTTTTTCCGGGGGTGCCATAAATTCCGGACCAACGGGATCTGTAATGGTTTCATCAATGATGCGATCAATTTCTTTCATGGCATCCTCTTTGAGTTTCCAGCCGGTCATGTCAGCTATGACATCGAGTTGTGAGGGTTTTCGGGTTCCCCAGAGGGCAATATCAGCACCGTGATCAAGCACCCAGCGTACGGCCAGATGTATCACCCGTTTATGGTAATTCTCCTGAGCAAATTTATCCAGCTTATCAACGGCTTTCAGGTACATATCAAAGCGTTCGCCCTGAAATTTGGGATCGGTTTTACGCAAATCATCGCCCTGAAATTCCCTGTCTTTTGACATTTTTCCCGATAACAATCCACGGCAGATGGAACCATATACCAGGGTTTTGATGTCATTTTCCTTGCAATACGGCAAAATATCATCTTCAATGCCACGCTCAAACATGTTGTATGGTGGCTCAAGCATATCAAGTTTCGCATGTTTACGAAACGCATCCATTTCCTGCGGGTTGTGATTGCTTAGCGCGATGGATTTGATTTTACCCTCTTTTTGAAATTCGGCCATTTGTGTGGCTGTTTCTTCAAAAGGCGTATTATGATCCGGCCAGTGAATCATGTACACATCAATATAATCGGTCTGCAAACGACGCAGGCTATCTTCAATTTCTTTCTGCAGTCGCTCTTTGGATGAATTCCTGAAAGGCTGCTCATCTTTCCAGTCCAGGCCAACTTTGGTGACCAGTGTGATGTCATCCCGCCTGCCGAATTCTTTCAGTGCTTTACCGACAATTTTTTCTGATTTTCCAAATCCATACACCGGGGCAGTATCTATCAGGCTAATGCCTTTATCCAAAGCTTTGAGAATGGTATCGATGGATTGTTTTTCATCGGTACCGCCCCACATCCATCCGCCAATAGACCATGTTCCCAGACCAATGCGTGAGACTTCTTTTTTACTGTGATGAATCTTCGTTGTTTCCATAGAATAAAAACTTTTGTTTTTAAAACATTCACTCTTTTTCTTTTCGGATATTCTGTTTACATAACGCATTATTGTGACAAATGTTTGGCAGCTCTTGATTTGCAAAGACCACATGCTGGCAGACCGGCATAATTTGAAGGGGTTCTACTGCAAGCTTTCATGCCTAAGGCAGACAGGAGTGGGTAATGGTAATGATTGAATTAGAAAAAATAAACGCTCGTCAATAAAAATTATACTGTCAGGGCTAAAGCCCATTTATTCTTTCTTTTTGGTTGCTTAAGCCCGAAATGAAGGTCAGGGTTATGCGGTTGCTCAAGAGCCTTTACAGAACAATCCAACGACTGCATATAGCCCTATTTGAGTCGGGATATGAGCAAATATCCGTAGGTTGTGCCGTCATTCTTTAATCAAACGCAGCATTATTTGCTATAACTATAATATTACCATCTTTGGTTTTAATGCATAGTTTAAATTATGATATATTAATTCTCGCTTCAATTTTGATTTTTTTTGCACAACTTATAATTTTTTTGATTACATTAGCAATCAGATACTAAGCATAAACCTAACACCTATGAAGCACATTTCTTTACTTTTCATGGCCATGCTTGCATTTTCAGGCCTTGCCACCTCACAAAACCTCACGGTTGAGGCGTCGGTAAATGATACAATCAGTACCGATATCACCTGGGACTACGATACCGTTTTCATGGATGCAGCACTGCACATACTTGACGATGTTGTACTCACCATCAGCCCGGGCACACGCTTTATATTCAATGATTCTTATGGCATCTATGTTGAGGGAACCATCATCTCCGAAGGCACAGAAACTGACTCGATTATTTATACGGTAGCAGATACCAGCGGTTTCAGCTCCGGTTTCAGTCATACCGGATGGGATGGATTTGACTTTGACAACGATGGCTCTATGGATGACAATATACCCTCGGGCTTTGCATATTGCCATTTTTCATACGCAAAAACCTCCGGGGGTGGAGCCGTTTTTCACATAGATGAATATAATGATCTGCAGGTTGTTCACTCGGTTTTTTCACACAATTACAGTAGTTACTATGGCGGAGCGATACAGTTTTATTACTCTATGGGAGGCTATATTGACCATTGTCAGTTTCTCAACAACAGATGCAACAACCGGGGCGGTGCCATTGATTTTTACGATTGCAGCAATGTTATTACTGTATCAAACTGCTTATTTGACGGAAACCAGGCAGGTGATGTTGGTGGGGCCATTAAAGCCGGCGGGTATGGCACGGTGCGCATCATCAACAATGTATTCATGAACAATTCAAGCGAAAGAAATGGTGGTGCTATCATGTCATCAGGCTACAGCAACAACCATATCACCGGGAATTTGTTCCTGAACAACCATGCAGATCAGCATGGAGGTGGCATTAAGGTTGCATACTATGCCAGTACGATTATCGCCAACAACACCATTGTTGACAACACTGCAAATTACGGTGGCGGCGGTCTCCACTGCGGATACTACAATGGTATGCTAACATTAAAAAACAACATTTTTCACAACAATACGGATTCAACATCAAGCGAAGGAAATCTCTTTTTGTATTTTGGCAATGGCAGAGCTGCAGATGTTACCAACAACATCATTGGTGGCGGATTTGATGGAATTTGCCTGTATGGCAGTGATTATACCGGTACGTTTGAAAACAATATGGATACCCTTCCTGGCTTTGTTGATTATGCCAATGGAGATTATACCACCGATTGCAACTCACCGGGTTTAAACAAGGGCCAAATAATTCCTGAGCTTACACCATTTGATATTGCAGGAAATCCCCGCATCATTGGAGCATCCGTTGATATCGGCTATACCGAGACAGTTTCGCTTGCTTTGCTTACATCGCAACCTGAAAATGTCACCACATGCTCCGGCACCGAAATCAATTATACTGTAGTTGCAGATATGGCCGGGTCCTACCAGTGGGAAGTCAGTACAGATTTTGGCAATAGCTGGACAGCCCTGTCTGATGATGCAGTTTACACCGGTGCAACAAGTGAAAATCTGCTTGTAATGTCGGATGCATTGATGAATGGCTCCCTGTACAGATGCCTTGTATCCGGCCCATGTGAAGACCGGTATTCAGAGGATGCATTTCTTCTGGTTAATGCCTTACCCAATGTCAATCTCGGCCCCGATCTGTACATCAATAATGAACAGAGTACAGAACTGGATGCCGGAGTGTACAGTGCGTATGAATGGAGCAATGGCGAGACAAGCCAAAGCATCACCCTGGACGGATCGGTACTTGGTGCCGGAGATTTCACTTTTTCGGTAAGCGTTACAGACGCAAACGGTTGTCAGGATTCAGATGAAATAGATGTACATGTTGAAGATGTTTCCGGAATTGCATCTGCCGGGCTGAAAGCGGTATCGGTTTATCCCAACCCAAGCAGCGGAAGCATTACCATCACAGCACCCGCGCAATCGGAGATTGAAATCATCGACCTCAGCGGAAAGGTGATCATGGTAAGAAACAGCGAATCAAGCGAATCTACTTCTGTTGATCTTAGCAAGCTGGATGCCGGAATGTATTACATCAGAATCACAAACAGAGATGAATTCATCATGAAAAAAGTCATGTTGAAATAAACCATTACAGACAGGAAAAAAGCCTGTTCCCATCGGAGCAGGCTTTATTTTGTTCTGTAAATATTTTCACAAATGGACGCCTGGTGTACAGATTTGAATCTGCTGCAGACTGTAGGTGTTTTGTTTTTACCGGATCAGGTTTATTTTACTACCAGTTTTTTTGTCATAACACCATGCCGGCCGGTGATTCTGACAAGATACAATCCTTTGGGCAAATCTGAAAGGTTAAAGCGGAATGATTCCCGGCGGGGAGAAATACGATACAGCAAGCCACCCCGTGCATCATGTATCTCCACTTCCTGAATGTCTGCACCTTCAAAAAACAGCATTCCGTTTGTAGGATTGGGATACATTCTGAAGCCGGAAAATTCGGATGTATTGGCAGCATTGGTGATTTCAAAATTTGCAGTAAGGTTTCTGTTTGCATTTGCCTGAAACACATATTCAGGCTCGGCAGAGACTTCTGCGCCTTCTTCGGTCCAGTTCAAAAACGCATACCCATCTTCAGCTGTAGCGCTAAGTGATACCATCTCACCGAAAACATAGTCCCCTGCCCCGCTAAGGGTTCCGGCTTCAGGCATATTAACATCTGCAGAAACAATGAAACTGTTTGCCGCATCAGACAACATGATATCATCCAGTTCCCAGGTTGAATTCTGGTCAGAGGGAGATGTGTATTTAAAACCTATGTGTGCGTTTGTTCCTGAGTATGCGCTCAAGTCAAGCAGTCCGGAGAATGTCCACTCCCAGTTGGTTTCCCCGTTGTGCCAGATTGCTTCATTCATTTCCTCCCAGGTGGCCGTTTCCGGATCGCCGGCAAAATCCTCTGAATAAAACAGTTGAATATCTGAACCACTGTATCCGGAAGCATTCCAGAACGACAGCCGTAAATTATCGTGCGCATCTGAATTAAAAGCAGGAGATATCAGCCAGTCTTCATTGACATTTGCACCGCTTTCATATCCACTCATATAAGCACAGTATGAATCATTGTGTCCGAATTGTGTTGTTGGCACATACCATTCCTGATCACCTGTCACACTGTAAGCTGTCCAGCCTCCGGAGGTCAGGCTCTGATCCTCAAAATCCTTATTGAATATCAGTGCTTCATCCGGGAAAAGTTTCAATGCAAGCGGGCGATGATCAGAAATGTACTGATTGTATTCGCTTATTCCGCCGGTAAGATAATTCTCAATTTCCAGTGTTTCTATGGATGAACTGTGGGCGTAAAAAGCCGGAAAAAGCTCATTTGTAATCAGTATATGATCAATATGAGAAGGCCAGCCAGGATATGACCAATTGCTTTGGTCACCGGTTGCTATCTCATAATCAGCAAAAGCATAATTACCGGGATCACTGAACAGGTTCTGAAAGACATTGTTTTCAGGCTCATCCGTGAGGATATCATTCATATCACCAAGCACAACAACTTTATCATTTGCAAAATTTGTATCAATGTAATCTTTCAACAGATTTACTGCCTGATACCTGCGGTTTTCTTCATCCAAGACATCCGTTGTATCCAGAATTCCATCACCCATGGCTTTGAAGTGATTGTTGATGATAACATAATCATCACCACTCCAGGTAATTTCCAGCACATAGGGTTTTCGTAAAAACGGGTTATCGTATTCCGCTTCGGTAAATATCTCATATATGGCGTTGACCTGAACCGTTGCCGATTTATAAATATAGGCCAGCTTGACCCAGTCATCGTAATTCCCAACATAAGCTTCATAGCCGGGAATTTGATCTGCCATTTGAGTAAAAGCAGTCACATCATAGACTTCCTGCACAGCGATGATATCTGCATCCAGGGCAGGAACAAGCTGAGTAATGTAATCAGCCGTTTCAGTTTCATCAAGTGGGAAAGTTTGAATGTTCCAGGAGATTATCTCCAGGGAATTATCTGTACCATACGATAAATCATCGATGCTCTGGGCAAAAACAAGCAAAGACGATAATGAGAGAGCTGTAATCAGAATAAATTTTTGCATACTTTATTTTTCTCTAAAAATAAGTCAATATCTATCACGAGCAAAAAATATGTTCGAATTACTTGTTTTTTTCAGATGATAACATAAAACGAACAAAACCGAAACCATTAGGGCCTCACACAGACATGCCTGAAGATGCTGGTAAAAGCAGGTATTTTGTTCCTGACTTTGCTTTACTGGCTAAAACAATGCTGAGTTAAACTAAAATAAACCCCAAAATCACATTTTAAAACGGATAAAATCACCCAAACCAGAAACCGACAAACAAAGGCAAAAAAGAAAAAATAAAACGCTAAAATCCCCCCAAAACATAAAAACAAAACTCAAAAAACAAGCTGAAAAAATCCCTAAAAACTCCCTTCCCAATCCCTTGAATATGGCTGGTGGGTGGGTGTTGATAAGT
>JBKGYK010000107.1:0-6101 GCA_046546095.1 Bacteroidales bacterium | reverse complement strand
AAGCTGTAGGTAAGGATATCGGTTTCTGTGTTGGCTTCACGGATGGTAACATCATCAATGCCAAATCCCCAATTCGATGCACCAGAATAGGTCTGATGGAAGGCAATATATATGTTCTGACCATCATAAGCAGATAAGTCCAGGGAGTGCTTTGTCCAATCCGTATTGGTACAGTCAAAAGTTCCCAGGTTATCGGTAAAACTTGCCGGATCAGTATCGGTAGTTGAAACCAATACATCATAGGTGTTGTTGTAAGATGCGCTTTCAACAACATCATACCATTCTATCAGGAAATTAGCTGAGTTTACAGCAATTTCAGGCGTAATCAGATAGTCATCAGCATTACCCATCCCGTGAGCAGTCCAGTCACCTGAATGTGGGGTGATATAAGTATCATCCTGAGTCCAGGTTGTGCCGTCACTGTCATTGTCAATTACAGTCCAGCACCAGGAGGTCCAGTCTCCGTCAAAATCTTCTGTCCAGGGGAAGGTAGTGATTGGTGAACAACCGCCACCCATGGAGAATGTTCCAATGGGGAAAGGTTGATTACAGTCGGCGTTGGTTGTGCCACCTTCGAGTTCATTTGTTCCTGAGAATGTCCAGTCGTTCGCATCAAAAGTTGCAGCGGGGCTGGTGTCATCAACACGATATCCCCAGCCATCGAGATAATCCCAGGCCTCACCGGTGCCATCGACACCAACTTCGCCGAAAACATCAACTACAGAACCGTTTTGGTAAAGTTCAATGGCATCGTCACCGTTAAAAGATACGGATCCTGAGGTAAAGTCAGGAGAGAAACCAAAGAAATCAATGAAATCCTGTTCTGTGCCGGCTAAGTAATAATATTCGCCTGCAGTTGCCGGGTCAGCTGGTAGATCAAACGCAGGTGAGCCTGGAGAGGAAGCTCCGTTTGCGGCAATGGCAATTCCGTACTCACTTAGGTCGGGTACGTCATTGATGACATAGAGCTCAATGGCTTTTGGTGTTCCTCCCGAAAGAGGTCCATCAGCGACACCTGTAATCATCAGGTCTTGAGCTGTCAGGTTAAACGTGAGCCCGAATGACAGCAGCATAGCTATCAGGGGCGTTAGAATAAATTTTCTCATAAGCTTAAATTTTAGTTTAAAAAATATTAATTATCGTTCTATCCTAGTTGGCTAATATACAAAAAATCCCTAAACCAATCAATGAAAATGATTAAAATTCAGGGATTTCTTGATACCAGGCTAAAGTAAAGACAGTCAGAGTGTTTTTACTCGTTGATTATATCAATTTCTACAATATCTTTTTCTGCCAGGTATTTTTCTGCGTCGAGAGCGGCTTTGCAACCGGATCCTGCCGCAGTAATTGCCTGTCTGTAGGTATTGTCCATTACATCACCACAGGCAAACACACCGGGAATATTGGTGCGGGTAGAATTTCCTTTGGTTATAATGTATCCGGTTTCATCCGTTTCCAGAAAGTCTTTAAAAGGCCCGCTGTTGGGTAAATGGCCGATGCCGAGGAAGAATCCGTCAACCTTTATTTCGACATCTTCACCTGTTGCGGAATTGTGCAGCAGAACACCTGTTACACCCATATCATCACCAAGAACTTCTTTGGTTGTATGCTGGTACAGCATCTCAATATTGGGTGTCTGATCTACACGTGCCTGCATGGCTTTGGATGCGCGCATGTGGTCTTTTCTCACGATGATATAGACTTTGCGTGCAAGTCCTGCCAGGTAGGTTGCTTCTTCGGCGGCTGAATCACCACCACCAACCACAGCCACATCTTTACCTTTGTAAAAGAAACCGTCGCATGTGGCACAGGCAGAGACACCACGACCTTTGAATTTTTCTTCGGATTCCAACCCCAGGTATTTAGCAGTGGCACCGGTGGCAATGATTACAGAATCGGCTTCCATATCTATGCCGGGATCTCCTTTGATCTTGAATGGCCTTGTCGAGAAGTCTACTTCTGTAATCAATCCAAAGCGCACATCAGAACCAAACCGCTGTGCCTGTTTTTTTAAATCTTCCATCATTTCCGGTCCTGTAATGCCCTCGGGATAACCCGGGAAATTTTCCACATCTGTGGTGGTTGTTAACTGACCACCGGGCTGCAAACCTTCAATTACAACAGGACTGAGGTTGGCGCGGGCTGCATAGATTGCTGCGGTATAGGCCGCGGGGCCGGAACCGATAATAAGACATTTTAATCTTTCCATAATCAAATCACTTAATTTGGGATTACAATATTAATAAAACCAGTTTAAAACACGTAAAATATTTGAAAAAAGAACAAGAGTTACTGCTGATTAATCAGTAAGTTGGCAACTAATTCGGGCAGTATTTCAGGAAACTAGTCCGGAGATTTTCCGGAATATCATGCTAAAAACAGATTAGTTGTTATTTTGTTCATTCACCACAAGTGAGCTGTCTATTGTTACGGTTTTGATTTCAAAGCCATATCCTCCCCAATATCCGTCAGCCTTGTCTCCCATGATATTTGAATCAAGTGTGGCAGGGTTGGTGAAAGGATTGCCCGCGGTTCCCAGATGTTTGAAGAAAGACATCCAGAAAACAAAAAGCTGTTTGTCTATGCTGCTGAGTTTAAGATTAACCGTGCTGCCGAATTTATGATATACGGCATTTTCAAAATCTCCTTCTTCTTCAAATTCTGCCTGAAAAAAATCATTTCCGTCATATGCTTTGGTAAGTGGAGTGTAGCGGATGGTATCTCCGTCAAGTCCTGCATCATCAAAAGCAAAGCTGCCAAAATAGGGCGGGAAGTAAGATGTGTGTTCTCCCACAGTTTGTAATTCCATGGAATAAAAATTACGGACATTGACAGGATCCTGAAATAGGAAATGCAGAAATC
This sequence comes from Bacteroidales bacterium, assembly GCA_046546095.1. GTDB lineage: Bacteria > Bacteroidota > Bacteroidia > Bacteroidales > ML635J-15 > JAQIBY01. Next base: position 3,239 of record JBKGYK010000107.1, on the reverse strand, counting down.
CCAGAGTATCGTTGTCTTGTGCAAAAGTGTACCATACAGAATCAATCTGAACAGCTTGAGGAATGTAGGTTTCTGCCCAATATTTTTTATCCTTGTATGCGATGTCCAGCCTGTAGTTTTGTCCCTCTTCACCCACAATTTCAGATCCCCGGTATCCGAAATAGGGAAATTCCGGGATAAATGATGGTTTAAGGCTGTCAATGATTTGTCCATTGTTTACAGTGATTACGATGGTGCTGTCGTAGATCAGGCCCATGCTTTCTTCCAGAAAACTTACGTATTGTGAGATATCTGTCGATTCGCTTATTTCCGGAATGCTTACCGGTTCAAAATAGCCAATGTTGCTACTCAGGAATACTCTTGCTTTTCCGCCCTGATCAATGCGCCCTTCAACTATGAGCTTGTCTTCAGGTTCCGGAAGATCCACAGTGATGTCTGTTTCACAAGCTATGGCGGTGATCAGACTCAGTAGTATTATGATGCTGTATATGCGTGTGTTTTTCATGATATCAGAATTTAAAGTTCCAGGTTACAGCCGGTAAAACCGGGAATAGCGATACCTGTTTGGCACTTGTTTGAAAGCTGCCGTCGCTGGCATTTCCTTCATAATCAAAATATATAAAGTAGGGATTTTTCCGGTTGTAAACATTGTAGACTGAAAAGTTCCAGGATGATTCCCAGTTTTTGGTTTTTTTGTGAATATACGTCAGACTTAGATCGAGCCGGTGATAGGGGTCCATCCGGTATGAATTTCTGTCCCCGTATTCTTCAATGATTTCTCCGTTGATGGTATATCGAGCCACCGGCAGTGTGGTAGTGTTGCCTGTTGCATAGACAAAAACAGTGGATGCCGATAGTTTGTCATTGATCTGATAAGACAGGGAAAGGGAAAGATCGTGGCGCCTGTCATATTTGGCCGGGAAAGGTTTCCCTTCATTGATATCATCAAAAGTTCTGTCTGTTTTTGAAAGAGTATATCCCAGCCAGCCTGTTAGATCGCCATAGCGTTTTTTGATAAAGAGTTCCGCACCGTAGGATGTGCCCTTACCGAAGACAAAATAATTGTCGGCATTATCATTGAGCTGGTCCATTGGCAATGCTCCATCTGCATATTCTATCAGATTGTCCATGTCCTTGTAATATATCTGTATGGATGTTTCAAAAAGATTGTCTTTGAAATTGCGAAAATACCCAACTGCATATTGTGCTCCTATTTGCGGCTGCACTACATCAGAACTTGGCACCCAGAGGTCTGTCGGCAGGGTTGAAGCTGACAGGCTGGCAAGATGAATGTATTGCTTGTTGCGCATGTATGACGCCTTGACCGAGCTTGTGGGACTGAGGCTGTATTTGATGTTTAGTCTGGGTTCAAGAGAATAATAATCTGCCACAATATCGCCGGATTTGTATTTCACACTGTCCACATTGTCAAGCCGGTATTCATCCTTAACATATCTGGTAAAAGGTCCTGTCTGAATGAAAGTACTGGCTCTGAGTCCGGCGTAGATGCTGAGTTTTTCAGTAATGGTATAATCATCACCGAGATACACGGCAGCTTCATGGGCAAACTGCTTTTCTGAGCTTCCCAGGTCAATATCCTGATTGTCCTGTTCAATATTTACCGTGTTTGGTGTGAATGTATGGTATATGTATTCTGCACCAAATCGTATTTCATGTAGAGGATTGGGGAGGTATGTATAGTCCTGTTTGAAATGAAAATCCCTGATTCCTGAGTTTTGAATCAGACGAAAATCGGCATCTTCACCAGAACCCATAGAGATATCTGTCCTGAACTTGTAGTCTGAAAACAGTGCTGTCGTGTTTACGAAGAATTTATTGTTAAACAGGTGATTCCAGCGCAGACTTCCAATTCCGTTGCCCCAGGGGATTTTCAGATTAAAGCCGGCATCAGTACTGGAGAAATTGAAAATATCTTCACCATAATAGGCTGATAAATACAGCCTGTCACTATCAGAAAATTTGTAATTCAGCTTCAGGTTACCATCATAGAAATAGTACCCGGAACCTTTAAATGGTGAATCTTTATTGATGAAAGGTTTAATGAGCACATCAATATAGGTGCGACGACCGGAAATAAGAAAAGAGGCTTTGTCTTTTTTTATGGGCCCCTGTGCTGTAAACCGGGTTGCGATGGTTCCGATGCCACCTTCAAAATCATAGGATTTCATGTTGCCATTGTTCATTTGAATATCCATTACCGATGATACCCTTCCGCCATATTGAGCCGGCATGCCACCTTTGTAAAGTTCAAAACCCTTGATGGCATCTGCATTGAAAACAGAGAAAAATCCGAACAAATGAGAGGCATTGTAAACCGTTGCTTCATCAAGTATGATGAGGTTTTGATCCGGACCACCACCACGTACATAAAATCCTGCATTCCCTTCTCCGGCAGCCTGAACACCGGGCATTAGCTGGACTGTTTTCATCACATCCACTTCACCCATAAAAGAAGGTAACTTTTTTACTTCCTCCATGGGGATTTTTTCTACACTCATGCGACTACTGTTTACGTTGGCATCTGATCGCTCGCTACTGACAACAACTTCCTCTGTCTGATAGGCAGTTGGTTTTAAGTCAATATTTAATTTTTTGTCTGAAGTTATATTTGCATCTACCTTTTCTTCCTGATAGCCAATGAATGAATAACTTAGTTTGTATTTGCCGTCAGGAACGGTCAGACTATAGAAACCATAGGCATTGGTTGTGGCCCCGATATTTTGTCCTTCCACAGATACATTGGCTCCAAGAAGCTCTTCACCTGTTCCCGCATCACGAACATAACCACTGATGGTGTGCTTTTGTGCAAAACCTGTAGTAATGAAAAAACTCAAGAGGAAGAAAATAAGTGATCGCTTCATAGTTTGGTTGTTTTTACAAAAGTACATCAGTAGCTTAATAATACAAGTTAAGATTTCATTAAAATTGAAAGACAAAACAAATTACCATAAATGATTGTTTTCTGCCGTGTATTTTTTGGATTATTCAGTTTAAGCTTGTATTTTTGTGCCATCAAATGCTACGGGATGTAGCTCAGCCCGGTTAGAGTACTCGTCTGGGGGGCGAGGGGTCGCGAGTTCAAATCTCGCCATCCCGACAAGCATAAAATCCCTTTCAGCGCAAGCTGGAAGGGATTTTTTTACTATTCAGGGCACCGAAAACTTGTTTTCGAAGTGCCCTGAATAGTAAAAAAATCCACAGGCCGGCCATAGCCGGGC
>JBKGYK010000106.1:0-6310 GCA_046546095.1 Bacteroidales bacterium | reverse complement strand
TTATTGCCCACTCATAATTTTAACCAGTTCAATCCTTGTATCTCCGGCGCGGAGTATCTGAAATGTCATATCTTCATTATCGGAATCGGAGATAATTTCTCCCTGTCCGGGGAAGCTGCCGTGCAGGAACAGGATATACCCTGCCAGGGTTTCATACTCATCGGATTCTTTCAAGCCGAGCTCATATTTTTCATTCAGGTAATCAATTTCAGTCCGGCCGGAAAAGACATAACTACCGTCAGGCAATTCCTTTTCTATCAATTCTATGGTATCATACTCATCCTCGATTTCTCCGAAAATTTCTTCCAGGATATCTTCTATAGAGACAATACCTGCTGTACCGCCAAACTCATCCACGACCACAGCAATTCCCTTGCTTCTGGAGATGAAAAGTGTCAGCAGGTCCTGGGCAGTCATGGTTTCAGGAATGATGAGTGCCTTTTTTATCATTTCAGGGACGGATTCAGGCAATGTAAACAGATCATGCGCACTGACATATCCGATAATCTGGTCAATATTGTCTTTATAAACAAATATTTTGGAATAACCGCTGTTGATGAATTCTTGAGTCAATTCATCAATGCCTGCATTTTCTTCAACAGCGACAATTTCTGTACGGGGCACCATACATTCCCGCACACGGATATCACTAAAATCCAGGGCATTCTGAAACAATCTGAGTTCATTGTCGATGCCGGATTCCTGCTGTCCGGCCTCATCAGAGTCTTTATAATAGTCTTTCAGGTCGATTTTACTCAACACCTGGGCACGTTCTGCATCTTTCATGTTGATCCCGGAGAAGCTACCCAGCCCGGTAGATATCCACAGGCTGATGCGTACAAAGGGATAGAAAAGGATATAAAAGAAAGCCAGTGGAACAGCAAAAAATCTCAAAGAAGCATTGCTAAAAGCCCTGAATGCAAGTCGTGGTATGATTTCAGCGGATATAATGATGACAATTGCCGCTACCAGTATCCTTGCAAGCAGACTAATGGCAAAATTCTCACCTGCGAGCAGGTTAAATGGTGGGGCCAATATACCTGCTACCAGCATACCATAGACAACCAGTGCCAGCATATTGCCGGCAATCATGGTGCTTATATACTGAGAGGGGTTTTCAGTAAACCAGGTAAGAATTCTGGAGCTTAGGTTTTGTTGTTTTTTGGTAATTTCAAGCCTGAGTTTATTGGAAGAGACAAAAGCCATTTCCATCCCTGAAAAGAAAGCTGAAAAAAGGATTGCTATGAGAATCCAGTACAGGTTTTCCATTCCACTATCGCTTTGGTTTGTTTTGTCGACGAGCATGACGTCTTACAAAAAACATCACCACACAGAGTATGGCAAGGACAAAAAAGACCCATGCATACCACTGGGCATATTCTCCCTGATTCAGTTTTTTGATGCCGGCAAATAATGTAAAAGCAGCCATTGCCAGCCAAAGATACTCAATGACAATCAGAGTAAATTGATTTTTACTGTTCTTGTTGTTCTTCATCTTTTATTACAAATGAGCCTTTGGGCTTTTTGATTGTCCAGCTTGTAAAATCCTGGTCAGATTCAAAGCCCGTACCGATAAACACCTCTTCGTCGGTAGTAATTCTGACAAATTTATCTGTGTAGATAAGTTCTTTTTTCATATCCCACATGAGGTGTTCGGTGTTTAATTTTTCCTGTTTTACGTAATTCTGTGCCTGAACGTTGCGTTTTGCTTCCCATAATTCACTTTCTGCATAATAAATCCCATATTCAGCAGTAATCCGGGACTCTACGGTATCATTGTTCATAAATCTGACCGTAAAGCCTTCAGGATACTCATCAAAATCACCTTCATCTTCATCTTTGGGGCTAAATCGCTGCATTACAGGTGCATCCATCGTCACTCTTACTTTTCCGGAATCTGTGAGGACAGTATGCATATGATTGACTTTTATTTCCGGCAGATCGGATTTATGGGTGAGTTGTTTCACTTCGTTGATATCGTTTTGACAGGCAAGAAACAAAAACAAGCTTCCCAGTATAATCACCGGGAAGCAGGATTTTCTTTGTTTGTTTTCTATTTTCAATGAACAGGGCATTACTATTCGTTAAACCTGGCAGTTGTGGTTTCACCGATCCAGCAATTGATGGTATATTTTTGCCCTTCAGTTACTTCATAAAAGAAAGCATCTTTTTTGGTTGGGTAGTAAGCTCTGTATTTAGAGATCAAAGGATCTACTTCATCGCTCATTTCAGGTGAAACCTGTTTGGCTTTTTTCAGTTTATCCACTACAGCCCAATAAACAGTGAGATGTTCAAATTCATTTTCTCCACAGTCACTGGCCTCAGATGCATAAATCTGTGCAATCAGCTTATATGCTTTTCCATAATCGGGATTTGCCTGTATTGCCTTACGGGCATAGGAATGGGCAGTTCTGTACTGATCCATCTGATTGAAATTCAAGAGACCAAGCTCAAAATACAGGTCAGCCTTTTTCTCTTCATCTTCCTGCATTTCCAGTGCTTCCATGTAATATTTTTCTGCTTTTTCGGATTGGTTGTTTTTGAAAAAGTATTGTGCCAGAACATGTGCTGAGTGAGCAGTTTCATTCAGAGAATACATTTTTTCAGAAACTTCGGCATACAGAGCTGATTCAAAACACTCCTCTTCTTCCATTATTTTCTGAATGGTCATCAGCATATCCTCATTATCTTTATTTTCCTCATAAATGGGTCTGAATACTTCTTCAAGTTTTTCACAGTCCAGTACGCCACTGTTGATCATCATTCTGTCAACCTGGTCTTTCACCTTTTTCGCTCTGTCCTCTCCTTCACTGATCTGATAGTCAAGAATTTCGGAGATTTTTGCATATATCTGAATAACTTCAGTCGGTTCCACCAGATCATTGCTTACCAGGATGGTGGCAAGCTGCATGTATCTGCCCAGCACATTTCCGCTGGTTTCATTGCCGGTAATCTCCACGGCTTTATCAAACAGGCTGTATGCTTTCATGGCTTTTGACGGTCTGTGTGACATGATTTTAATGGCTTTACGGCCAATGTTTTTCCCTTCATTCCCAAAGTATTCGGTTCTCTGATCGTACACCATCAATAAGGTGTCGATATAAGCTTCTTTGGTTTCCCCTTCAGCATCTTCAATCATTGCCTCAAGGATGTTCGGGCCCTGTATATAAATATTTTTTGTTGATGCAGGGCAATTGCTAAAGCACCAGCTCCATGCCGGATATGCATCCTTATAGCTTTCCTGTTTGTAATACTGGTCATAGGTTGACAATTCTGCCCGGCATTTTTGTGGATTTTCTCCGTATTTCTCATCCTCCTGAGCAATTGCTGCCGATGCCATCAGGAACAATACCATCCATACTATCAATGCTTTTGTTTTCATTTTTATTCAAATTTTCGTTTTATAAACCATATATCTGCTAAACTAAAATTCATTCCAACCAATACGTACTGTTCTTTGACCAGGTCATTCTTCAGGCTTCCGCGCTGTCCCAGTTCCAAAGAAAGATTAAAAGTTGTATTAGAACGTTTCATTGGTAATCCCAGTCCAAAACTTATGCCAAAGTCGTTCACCCTGGTATTTCCCTGATCAAACTGCAGGTAAGAATCATGATAATAGGCTCCAAGCCTGTACCTGATTTTGCCGGCATAACTCAGGCTTGCACTGTTTTTCCCGTCGGGGACATATTCTGCTCCCATACTGACACGCTGGCTGGCCCCGAGAGAATCAACTTCTCCGAAGATTTCGTTGTCAGTCCAGTCCTGAAATTTGTAATCTGCGGCCAGGGTTAAAACATCTTTATAGGTATATGCCAAACCGGCCCCAATGCCAGATGGCAGATTTATTTTTCCTTTTTCTTTACTTTCATATGCAATTGTGTCAACCACAACATCAGTTGCTGAGCTGAGTGAATTGCTCACAATATAATCACGTTTTGCATTCAGGTTATTATTCACATCCCATGTCAAACCGAGGGTAAGGGCATGTTCTTCAGAAAAGTTATGTGTATATTGGGCACCCAGTGAGAAATAATAATCATTGATATACATTGTATTTTCTTCACGGATATCTACCATGCCATCAAGCTCATCATCAAATTCCACGGTATTTATTTGGCTGATACTTCCGAACAGGTAATTAAAATTCACACCAAGGGAGAGATTATCCAGTAGGCTGAAGCTGCTACCCAGGAAAGCCTGATTGACACCACCGGAACCAGCATAATAATGTTTTCTGGGATATCCGAGGCTACTTTCAGAAGTTACAAGGTCATAGCCTACATCAGAATAAGGCATTATACCCATGGCAGCACCCCAATAGTTTGTAACCGGAAAACCGAAACTCAGGTAATCCAGATTCATATCATAGAGACTGGCAGTTTCTCCTGTAGTACCGGAGCTCATGTATTTAAAGGATCCTCCGACTCCCACTTCCATAATAAACCTCAGGGAATCAATGCTGGTATATGATGCAGGGTTGGCCACATAGAGTTTGTTGCCGCCACGCATTGCCAGGCTGGTATTGCCCATCGCCCGGCTGTCTCCGAAGTTTTTGTTTTGCAAATCGCCCAGTCCATACCTTGTATAAGGGGAACCGGTTTTGTCCTGTGCCTGCACATTCAGAGTACATAAGCTAACCATAATAATTCCCAGGCTCAGATACTTAATTTTTTTCAACATAGTTTGTCAATATTCTGTATAAACCAATCAATACCAAATTTGGCTCCACAAAGATGCTATTTTTTAAATTTTCAGCCAAAAAGTCTGCATCACCTCCTGTAAGTATTGTTATCAGCCTTTTGTCCTGATTTTTCAGTTTCTTTATGTACGCCTCAATCTCACTGAGAAAACCGAATTGCACCCCATAACGGATAGACTCTTCGGTAGATTGTCCCAGCATTTTGTTCATATTTCCTGATGTAAGCAACGGTAAATTACCCGTATAATTGTGCAGTGCATCAAATCTCATTTGCAATCCAGGAGAAATATTTCCCAAACCCATTTTTCCATCTGCTGACAGAAAATCAAAAGTAAGCGCTGTACCTGCATCCACAACCAGCAGGGGTTTTTCCGGAAACAACACAGCAGCTCCTACACAGGCTGCCTTCCGGTCTGCGCCCAGGCTTTCCGGTGTTTTGTGATCCAGTTTCAGGGGGATGGGAATTGTTTCATCAAAACAGATCAATTCAGTGCACATTTTTCTTATTCCGGTCAAAAATCTGACGCTTTCTTTTGCTGTAGATGACAAAATTCCGTATCTGAAGCTGCGATTCTGCAAATCTGCGGGCAGATTATTACAATCTGCATCGGTAAAAAAAACATTCTGCAAATTGCCGTTCTCAAACACAGCTATTTTGGCTCTCGTATTGCCTCTGTCGATAACAATATCATAGTTCATAAGCTAAATTTTCAGCATTTGAAGTTAGCAAAAAGCTTTTTAATAAGAAACCTGTCCTTTAAATCTTATAAAATTATTATATTCGTGCCCTAATTTAGGATTTACTAACAATCAAACAAAAAGAATAATGGCAGTTTTACAGAAGATTAGAAACAGAGCAGGCGTATTGATTATCATTTTCGTTGGTGTCGCCCTGTTTTTATTTATTGTAGATCCTTCAACATTTGAAGGTTTGTTCAACAAGCAGGAAACGGATATTGCTGAGGTGGACGGAAAAGACATCTCCTATGTTGAATATCAAAACAGGATAGAAGAAGTTACGGCCTTTGTGAAAGAAGCGCAGCAAACCAGCAGCCTGGATGAGGAAACTACGAATGAAATCCGCAGCAGTGTCTGGGAAGAGTTACTGAATGAGTATCTTCTCGAGGATGCTCTGGATGAACTGGGTATTGCCGTAAGCGAAGATGAAATGGAGAATATGCTGTATGGTTCAGACATTCACCCCATCATCCGGCAGAATTTTGCTGATCCACAGACAGGACAAATTGATACTGCCTATGTTCAGCAATTTTTCGGGCAGGCAGGTCAGGACCAGCGTTTCAGAGTAATTGCAGATTACTTCAAGAAAAGCATACGGCAGGATAGAATCAACACCAAGTACCAGAATCTTATAGGCAACGGTTTTTATATGCCCTCACCTCTGGCCAAAATGGAGTATCAGAATGCCAATAAAAAAGTTGCCTTTGCTTATGCAGCAAAAATGTATAAATCCATACCGGATGAAGACGTTGATCTGACAGAAGATGACTTGAAATCCTATTATCGTGACCATGAATACATGTTTCAGAATGAGGAAACCACCCGTGAAATTGAATATGTGAGTTTTGAGGTTACTCCGAGCAGCGAAGACAG
>JBKGYK010000105.1:0-6718 GCA_046546095.1 Bacteroidales bacterium | reverse complement strand
GACAGTACAAAGCAAAAATGCCACCCGCTGGGTAGCGGATGGCATTTTGGGTATGTAAAAGGATTATTGTTTAAAATTTCAGATTTACGCCGCCCATAAAATGTATGCCGGCCTGCGGGAAATGGTATGCCCATGATTTCTCTACACCATCTTCGTACCACACACCACCATAAGCGTTGTTGCTATACGTTTCATTCAACACATTGTTGATCTGGAATTTCAGGGATATTTCAGGTATCAGACTGGTGGAAAAATTGTATGCAAACTCAACATCGCTGACAAAATAGGGATCCAGCATACGCTGCTCGCTGGCAAGGTTATCAAAATACTGTTTTCCCACATATTTGCTGACCAAAGCCACATCAAAACCGTCAAAAGGATGGAATCTCAGGTTGCTGCTTGCTATGACAGAGGGAGAATATGCAATTTCTGTTTCATCAACCGTCTTTGGCTGGTAGTATTCATTCCAGTCAGCATCGTAATAGCTCGCCCAATAGGTAAAATTGAGAATTTTATTCTGCGAGAAAGTAGCATTCAGGTTCCAGTCTACCAGCTCATTAAACCTAAAACCGGCCATCAGCTCAATACCCCGGCGATAAGATTCTTTCACATTGGTCATGATATCATAACCTACAGAGCTCTTTTCGCCGGTTGGCACCAGTTGATTATCATAATCCATATAATACAGGTTGATTCCGGCAGCAAAATTACCGCCACTGTATTGATAACCGAGCTCATAATCATAGAGTGTTTCCGGTTTTGGGGTTTTGGTAGGATCACCGGTTGCATCTTTAAAATGAGTACGTGTTGGTTCCCGGTTTCCCAGGGCAAAAGAAGCATATGCATTCATACGCTCATTCAGCCGGTAAAACACACCTGCTTTTGGATTGACAAAATCGAAGCTGTGCTGCTGGTCCAGATTTTTTTTACTTCCGTCAGGCATCAGGTCGTAATCCTTCCCGCTCATATCATAATTGATGTGCCGGTATTGCACATCACCAAAAGCGTTGAAGTTTTCAGAAAAGGCATAATTGAGTTTGGCATACAGATTTGCATCTGTTTTAATGCCGGTATTATCATAGAACCGGTCATTTAGTTCAGAAGTTGAAGCATAGCGCATCCAGACAATTTCACCAAAATGATCGCCATCATATTTGTTCCAGCCACCGCCAAAGGTTGCATCCCAGTTGCCCTGATTGTAGTTGAGCGAAAACAGGCCACCATAAAAATCGTTGGCCATCATTTTCCGGCGGATAACATCCGAATGTGTAATAAGAGAATCCCCGAGTTCCACATTTGGCAATCCGTAATAATTCAATTCAACATCGGTGGAATCGGACACTACCAAAGGATCCTGATACTGTTCGTAATAGCCGTCGCCACGTGTGTAATGACCGGAGACATTTATGTTCAGATGCCTGTTAAACACATGCGTATAATGCAGGTGATAATGCGTCTGCACGTAATTGTCGGTCTGACCGTCGTAAAATTGCAGGTCGCCGTTTGCATCGATATACATACCTGCCGGGTTGAATGTCCGGTTGGTTTCCAGAGAATCTTCCGGTATTCCCCACCATGAAATCCCTGTTCGCTGATCGCCGTGGATAATGCTGGCCTTCAGCAGATCGTTTTCGCCACGGTATGCAGCAGACAAGCTAAAGGATTCATGATCAACAAAGGCTCTGTCCACATATCCATCGGAAGCCACCTTGCTGTATCTTGCATCCAGGGTAAAATGATCGTTGAGCAAACCTGTACCTGCCATGACAGAACCCCGCAAGGTATTGAATGATCCACCGGCTGCATCAAGTTCTGCATAGGGTTTGGCGTTGATGCCTTTGGTTTTGAAATTCATGGTAGCCCCAAATGCCCCGGCGCCATTGGTGGAGGTACCCACACCGCGCTGAATCTGCACGGATTTCACCGAATTGGTAAAATCCGGCATGTTCACGAAATAGGATCCCTGCGATTCGGCATCGTTGTATGGAATCCCGTCAACAGTGATATTCACGCGTGTGGGATCGGTGCCGCGCACCCTGAAACTTGTATATCCCACGCCGGTTCCGCTTTCGCTGGTTGCCACTACAGATGGTGAAAGCTGAATCAGATAGGGAATATCCTGCACCATTTTCCGCTCTTCAATTTCCTCTTCATCCAGTGTTTTGTGAGAGGTGGGGGTATTGTCAGATGCTCTGGTTGCACTGACAATGACATCTTCGGCAACCATGGCTTTTGGTTGCATCTGAACATCCAGCTCCCGGCTTCCGTCCCTGATATTCACCTCATGTGTTTCAGTTTCATAACCAAGGTAGGAAAAGCGGATATTGTGTTTTCCTTGTTTCAACTGCAGATTGTAGCTTCCGTCTGCCCCGCTAACTGTTCCGCTAAATGAATTCACAACACTGATGTTCACCCCGACAAGCGGGTCCTTGTTTTCATCGCTTACTACACCAGTGATTTTTTGGGCTTTTGTTATCAAGCCAAAGCCCAGAAATACTACCGCAAAAAGAAATACTCGTTTCATAAAGAAATATTTTTAGTTAACAAATATTCCTTAATGGGTAATGACTTAAGATTGTGAGATAAATAAAAACTCTTTTCCCTTCGCCGGTATTACCCGGATCAGGTTCAAAGGGTATGATCTCAGCCACTAAGGCACCCCATTAAAGATAATGCAAAGTTAATGTAAAAACCGTTTGATTTGCAAATTGTTCATGAAAATAATTTCGTTCATGCCGGAAAGCCGGATGATGATATCATCTGGCTATATATTTTTTCCCACAGTATCAGAAGGTATATCTAACCGAGAATGCTCCGTTATCACCAAGAAATCCGCTATATCCGATAAAATTAAAAGCCGGCTTGTAGTCTATGCTGATGCAAAAGGGTATTTCATCAAAGGCATATTCCAGACCAATAATACCATCTACACCGACAACCACAGCATCATCACCGGGCTCATCAAACCAAACAGATCTTTCTCTATCCCAAATTCCGACATGCCCACCAAAGCCATAATACCAGTAGAGGTTTTCAACTTCACCGATGGCATTATTTTTTTCCCAGAGGGCGGTAAAATTAAATCCACCCCAACGGGTAGCACCAATAAATTCAAGATGATTATCACCGGCTGCTTTTTTGTATGTCACACCGTAATACAAGCCTCCTCGAAGACCTAGAGCACTGCTGTACTGTGCTTTGGCTGCCAGGGAACCAAGTAAGACTATTAAACTGATCAATAATAATTTTCTCATAACTTTTGCTTTTTGTGTTTAATCCAGTAACAAGCAGTGATTTCAAAATGTTTTAAAAAATAAGCAAAGTATTCTTCAATCTGGTTGTTAAAACGTATATCGCACCGACAAGGCACCATTGTCGCCCCAGAAATTTTTATGTCCGATAAAATTAAAAGCCGGTTTCCAGTCAATACTCAGGCTTAAGGGAATTTCATCAAAGACGTACTCAATGCCTAATATGACATCGCCGCCAATTATCACAGTATTGCCGGTTTCGTATTCTTCCCGTTCCCAGTTGGTGTTTTCCACATCCCACCAGCCCAAATGTCCGCCAAATCCATAATAGTAATACAAGTTTTCTACGCCCCCCAGGGGGTTGTGGTTTTCAAACAAAACTGTGAGATTGACTCCCTCATACCGTGTACTACCGATAAATTCGAATCCTGAGGATTCATTTGTCAGATACTTGAAGGTTATTCCCTGGGAAAGTCCACCGCGCAAGCCTACTGCCTTGTCATACTGCGCCCTGGCTGCAGAAAACGCAAATAAAGTGGCAATGAAAATCAACAATATTTTTCTCATAATTACGAATTTTTAATGTCAGTCAAAATTACGAAACTGCTTTACAAATCACAACAACCGAATTGTTTTTCGGATACAGCAAGTATAACTTTATGAAAACCTGACACATAATCATCATCTGTTTTCTATTATTAAGATATTGGGCATTGAAAAAGAAAAAAATGTTTAGTTTTGGTTTTTCATTTTAAGGAATTCTCTATGTATGAATCATTAAAGCTCATGGATGAAACCCGCCTGAATTTCAGTCAGGACGGGTTGCTGATTCTCAATATTGCCATTGCATTTATCATGTTTGGTGTAGCCCTCAAGATTACGCCGGAGAGTTTCAAGGCACTGGTCATCAAACCCAAAGCCACGATTGTTGGTGTGGTTTCGCAATTTGTTTTGCTGCCTGCTGTCACCTTTGCTCTTGTGATGGTTCTGAATGCTTTTAAGCTGATCACACCGGGTGTGGGTTTGGGCATGTTGCTGGTTGCCAGTTGTCCCGGAGGCAATGTCTCCAATTTTATTTCATCCTACGCCAATGGCAATGCAGCATTATCTGTAGGTTTAACAGCGATATCAACCATAGGTGCCATATTCATAACACCTCTGAATTTTGCCTTTTACGGCAGCATGTTTGCGGCCAAGTCTCCTTTACTGGTACCCATAGAGATAGACCCTGTAGAGATGTTTAAGACGGTTGTTTTGCTGTTGGGCATCCCCATCGTACTGGGTATTCTGTTTGCATGGAAATTCCCCAAAACAACCGCCAGAATATTCAAATCTGTACAAAACATTTCGCTGGTATTTTTCATGGGTATGGTCATCATCATGTTTGCCAACAATTTTGAGCATTTTTTAAATTATATGGCATGGATTGTTTTGTTGGTTTTCCTGCACAATTTTATTGCCTTATCAACCGGATACAGCTTTGCAAGTTTGCTAAGGTTAAATAAGCGTAACCGCAGAACGGTTACCATAGAGACAGGGATACAGAACGCAGGTCTGGGGCTGGTGCTGATTTTCAATCCGGCCATTTTTCCTGAGAGTCTGGAAACCGGGGGCATGTCCATTGTCACTGCCTGGTGGGGAATATGGCATATTCTGGCCGGTTTGGTAATTGCAAGAATATGGCGTAGTTTTGCCTACTCTGATGAAGCGTAGAACAATCAGACATATCACCAAGTATTCCTGGTCGTACCGGATTGCCAGTGTTTTTGTTGACCTGATGCATTTTCTGTTTTACCGGAAAATTGTTGTGGAGGGCAAGGAAAACATTCCCACAACCGGGCCGGTTATTTATGCACCCAACCATCAGAATGCATTGATGGATCCACTTGCCATTATTTTTACAGCCAGACAACAGGTTGTATTCATGGCGCGTGCTGACATTTTCCACATTCCCTTGCTGCCGGCTTTTTTCCGCTGGCTAAAAATCCTTCCTGTATACAGAATCAGGGATGGAAAAGAAAATTTAAAACACAATGATGACAGTTTTGATGCCGTGATTCAGGTATTGGAAAAAGGACGCCCCATTGGTTTGTTTCCCGAAGCCAAACACAGCAATAAGCGTCATTTGCTGGGATTTAAAAAAGGGATTCCCAGGATAGCTTTTCAGGCTGAAGAAAGAAACAATTTTGAACTTGGGGTGAAAATTTTGCCGGTAGGCATATACTACAGCAAATACAATACCTTCAGAAGCATTCTTCACATCAGGTATGGAAAACCCATAGAGGTTTCAGATTATATTGCAGAATACAGAGAAAGCGAAAATCAGGCCATGCTGCACCTGAGGAATGATATGAAGGCAGCCATGGAACCCCTGGTAATCAATATCCGCAAACTGGATTTTTATGACATGTATGAATCCTTGCGGACCCTGTATGTAAAAAAGATGGTGAAACGTCTGCAACTGGGAAAACTAACACAGGAGAACAAGTTTATTGCCGACCGCATGACCATCCGTTTGCTTGACCGCTATGCCGAAGATTATCCAACCAAGATGGAGAATCTCCGGAATAAAATGGACAGGTACAAACACATGCGGGATAAATATAAGCTTTCAGATCAATCCATAGGCAAAGAAAAAATCAATATTTTCAGGCTGCTGTGGAATGCCTTCTTGTTGCTGGTTTTTTCGCCGGTTTTTTTGTACGGTTTTATTAACAATCTACTGCCATATGTTATCCCCAAATCCCTGGTTTTGTTAATAAAAGACAAGCAATTCCACTCCTCTGTTAAGTTTGTCTGGGCACTTTTTGCCCTGCCGTTGATTTATTTGGCGCAGACAGCCGTCTTTTGGGCCGTCAGCGACAGCCTGCTTCTTGCACTGGCTTATTTGCTGTCCATAGCAATTACAGGAATGTTGGCCCAGTTGTATGTAGAATGGCTGGCTCTCGTGCGTCGCGACTTTTTACTATACCGTTTAAAGAAAACGAACAAAAAAGTATTTCATAAAATCAAATCACTGCACACCAGCATCATTGAGCATTTGGATTACATTCTGGATTTTTATGGAAACAAAGAATTGTGATACCTGTAATTTTCACTTTTGATTTATTCCTTTTCTAGCCCGGACCTGCAAGCATGGCTGAGAACTCAGGGGCAACACCTGTTTCACTTCCTTACTGACAAGAGTGCAAATACGACAATCCACAGCAAACTTGTGACGCTACCGCAAAAAACACATGGCTTTGTTTAGAAATTCTTTGCTTTTTCAACATTTAATCCGCAAATTTACAGAGCAAATGCATGAAAGTGCAGGAGGGGAACAAATAAACCAGGCATGGCCACGCAAGCAAGCGGCCAACCCAAACAAAATGAAAAACAGTAACAAAATAACTATAGAACGAGAAAACCACACATATGCAGCCGCATCGGGAAATATTGCGCGGTAAATGTGGGTTGATAAATGAGTT
>JBKGYK010000104.1:0-6758 GCA_046546095.1 Bacteroidales bacterium | reverse complement strand
GCAACTACAGGCTGCAGGCCGACCCGCCTTTTTCCGGCGGGATGTGCCCTGATATTTAAACCTTAATTATTAAAATCACGAAGTTTTTTCTGTTGTCTCCAGATAAACCACCCCAGAAATAAGCCTGATAATAGCATGCTGGTGCTTTCCAGATATAACTCCTGCTTGTCAAGTGATTGTATGTAAGAAATGAAGTTGAGTTCGCTGGTGTACCACTGAAACAAATGGAAAAACACGAACAAGCCTAGTCCTATCATCAGCAGGCCGCGTGTGAGAATGAATTTCCATTTCTTTTTTGTTAGATCTTTCATTTATCAGGCATTTGTTTGATGTACACATCCTGTTGTGGAAACGGGATGGTTACATTGTTTTCACGGAATTCTTTTTCAATCGCAAAGCGCAGGTCGCTTTTGATGGGTTCGATATAAAACGGTTTATCTGACCAGAATTTGAGAACAAAATCCAGGGATGAATTTCCAAAATCCTTAAACATGACAAAAGGTGCGGGCTTATCAGAGACATTAGGATGGGCTTTAGCAACCTTTACCAGAATTTTTTCCACCAATCTGACATCGCTGCCGTATGCCACACCTACGCTTACTTCAAAACGGGATTTTTTTGTGTTGTGGCTCCAGTTGATGATCCGTTCAGTGGTAAACATGGAGTTTGGAACAATCATGATGACATTGTCCCTTGTATTGATTAGTGAGGTTCTCAGGTTTATTTTTACAACACGTCCGATTACTTCACTTTCTATTTCCACCACATCGTCTATTTTGACGGAGCGGTCGAACAGAATAATGATTCCAGAGACAATATCATTAAAAAAGTGTTGAATTCCCAAGCCAATCCCTACCAGTAGAGCTGATATCGATGCAATTACAATTGTAATTCTGACACCCAGAGATTCGATAAAAACTGTTAGGGCGATGACATATACCAGGTACTTGATTATCTGAAATATTGAACGACTTCTGCCTCTGTCCAGTTTGTTTTTTTGTACGATGTTGCTGAAAAACGATTCGAGCATGGCAACTAAGAATCGGGTGCCGGCAAGAATAACATACAGTATTATCAAATGATAAACCATAATGTCCACCTTTTTGGTGGCAAATAGTTTGGCACGCAGAATATTGTCTATGTGAATATCCAGGGTTTCGAGTATGGCCCAGACCAGAAAGAAACTAATGATGACGTAGAAAAAACGCTTAGTGGCTTTTACCTGTTTTTTCCCGAGTTGCTCTGTGACCTTGCTTTTATTCAACAGCATGCGGCCAAAAACAATCAAAACTACCCACATGAGAATTAGGATAATAGTCAGAAGGGCTTGTCCAACATTTAAACTAAAACCTGCTGTGTCAATCAACTCAATGGTAAAGAAATCCTTCATCTGTTATTCAATTATAAGTTTTTTACTTTTTTGCATCTGTCCCTGCCTGATTGATATCAGGTAGAGTCCTTTTGGCAAACCATTGACTTGTATTTTTGTTTGCTGCCGGTTTGTGCTTATTTTTTTTACCGGTTGTCCGGTCATGTTGTAAAGGCTGATGACGCAGGTGCCGACGGGTTCACTTTCCAGACTGACAGTAAGGGTTTCTTTTGCAGGATTGGGGTACAACAGGAAATTTGATTGTTTGTTTGTTTTACTATGTACCGGATCATCCACGTGCAGGTTGTGATCAGCCAGAAAGTCAATACCATCGTAAAAAACCGTTGGCCAGTGTTCACACGGGAAGGAATCTTTTTCAAAGGTTTCCAGATCAAAATTTCCGCAACTGTAAAGTGTATGTCCTTCGTCCTGGTATGGATAAAATTCATGCTCTTTCCCCAGACTGTCGAGGCGCTGATGAATAGGGAGAGAGCCGTGTGTATCAAAGGTAACCTGCCATCCGGTTCCCATATTAAAGGGGGAGCCTGTGCCATAGGGCACAATGCCATCATCGGTGCCATGGACAAGCATCAGCGGGATATCTTCCGTTTCTTCGAAATACGCAAGATCAAGGGTTGCTCCCCAAAGGCTGATTATGCCGGCAACATCAGCGGAATGATTCCAGTGACCGTCAAGGCTTGTGCTGCAATCCAGGCAGCCAAGGTCATAATTGTTGGGAGATGCGCCGATGAGGTATTCGCCGGCTTCCGGCAGCCAGTCGTCAGGATTCATATACCCCACATGCAGTGCTGTGATTGCCCCGGCTGAATTGCCAAGCAAAAATATTTGTGTTGTATCTATATTATATACATCATGCATTGCCTTAAAAAACCTTACGGCGGCACGTCCATCCTGAATGGCACGCCATGCAGCGCGTTTTAATCCGACATCGGGACCGTCAGTGCCACCACTGCCGGCTGGGTTAAATCCGAGGCGGTAATCAATGGCAGCAGCCACATAACCATAATGTGCGAGGCTGTCGCACCAGGCGACAATGTCGGGCCTGTCGGGAGAGCCTTTCATAAAAGCTCCGCCAAAAAGCGCAATTACCAGTGGTCGTTTAGGCATGGTATCGCTGGCCGGCTGATACAGATCCAGTGTGATGTCTTCGGGTTCATCAACGCCATAGCCATAATTTCCGTCATCCCAGTAATCGGCGTTTCCATAAACAATGGAGGTGTCTGTTTGGATGGCTTCAAAACTCCGTGTTAAGAAACGTTGTGCAGAGAGTTGTGCACTCAGTGTAATGAAAAGCAGATTCAGGATATAAGTTTTTTTCATGCTCAATGGATTTTCAACAAATATATGAAAATAAATTTTTTCTTACACAGTTATATACTAAATGCGGAAAGCGATTATCTTTACAGATTGTGAAATACAGAATCTTTATCATCGCGATTGTTTTGATTTGTGCATCGCATCTGCGTGCTCAGAATATCCTTACACCGGATTTTATTGTGATTTCAGGCCATGTGGTGGATGCGCACAATGATTCTGTCCTGCCTCTTGTGAATGTGTATAATCCCGCCACGTACAAAGGCACAATCACCAATGATGAAGGATATTTCAGGTATTATGGCTTTCCGGGCGATACCCTGCTTTTGTCGAGTATGGGGTATTTAACGGCTTATTTGCCTGTGCCGGATACTTCAGCACAGATGATAGCGGATACCTTTTATATGCAGCGGGATACTTTTGACTTACCGGAAGTTAGTATTTACGGGTTGACAAAATATGAACAACTAAGGTACGAAATCAAGAATCTGGATTTCAGTGATTCGCCTGAAATGAGGGCACGGGCAAATCTTCCGGTTATCAATTCGGACCAGTTGTCATATTATTCCCGCCGGACAGACAATTTTGGTTTGGTGGCCTCCCCAATCTCAGCCTTGTACAATGCATTTTCAAAGGAAGGCAAGGAAATGCGGAAGCTTCGGGAGCTCAAAAGACGGGATGCCCTGCAGGCGAGGATTGAACCCCGATACAATATTAATTTGGTGATGCGTATTACCGGCCTTGATAAATCTGAAGCCAGGAAATTTATGGATTTCTGCGATTTCCCTGTGAGTTTTTTGCTTAACGCCACAGAATACAGGATAATCGCTGAGATTGAGAAACAATTTGAGCGCTATCGTGTTAGTAATGATATCAAAACTGAAAAAGAAAAGTAAATGCTTGTCATAAAGTCACCTTCACGGGATGCTTATTTTAACATTGCTGCAGAAGAATACCTTCTTAAAAATAAAAAGCAGGACGTTTTTTTATTGTACATCAACAAACCAGCCATCATTGTCGGCAAATTTCAAAATACCCTGGCCGAGATAAACCGGGAATATGTTGAAAAAAACGAAATTAGGGTGGTAAGGCGGCTTTCCGGTGGCGGAGCAGTATATCACGATGAGGGTAACCTGAATTTTTCATTCCATATGCCATATAAGGGGGAAGATTTTGCTGATTTTAAAAAATTTACCCGCCCCGTGGTGGATTTGCTGAATGAAATGGGTGTTCCCGCTGAGCTTAAAGGCAGAAATGATCTTGTAGTGGATGGAAAGAAGTTTTCGGGAAATGCCAAAATGGTGTATAAAAATAAGCTACTCCAACATGGCACCATTTTGTTTGATTCCCACATGCGGATACTCTCTGATGCGCTGAAAGTTAATCCTTTAAAGTTTAAGGATAAGGCTGTAAAATCAGCTCGTGCCAGGGTAACGAACCTGATTGACTATCTGCCTGAAAGGATCAGTATGGAAGCGTTTGAGGAAAAACTTGTAAAATACATTACCGGCCTTTATCCGGTTGCAAAAGAATACCGCCTCACAAAAGATGAGCAGCAAGCTATACAGGATCTGGCTGATAAGAAATACAGTACATGGGAGTGGAATTATGGCTCATCTCCCGAATACAATTTTAATAAAGGCATAAAAACCACCGCAGGATATATTGAATTTCATCTGGATGTACACGAGGGCATCATCAAAAAAGCAAAAATCTTTGGTGATTTCTTTGCTTCAAAACCAATCAACGAGTTTGAGCACCAACTTGTCGGGCAGAAACATCAGACCCGGCAACTAAACGAGTTTTTAAAAACCCACGCGGCTTCAGATTATTTTGGCAATGTGAGTGTAAATGAAATTCTGGATGGTCTGATGGCGTAAAAAAAAACTACTATGGAACAACATCTTGAAACATTAAAAGAACTTGCCGTACAGTATGCCCCAAAACTTGCCGGTGCAATACTGGTACTTTTACTTGGATTGTGGATTATTCGCGTGATCAACCGTTTTGTGCGCAAAGCGATGGAAAAACGCAAAACCGATGCGTCCCTGCAGCCATTCATCCGGTCGCTGGTAAATATCGTGCTAAAAATTCTGCTCTTTATTTCGGTTCTGGGCATGATTGGTATCCACATGACATCTTTTATTGCTCTGCTTGGTGCCATCGGCCTGGCTATTGGCATGGCGCTTTCCGGCACATTGCAGAATTTTGCCGGAGGTGTGATGGTTCTCGTGTTTAAACCATACAGTGTGGGCGATTTTATCGAAGCCCAGGGCTATATGGGAACGGTGCATGAAATCCATATCATCAATACCATATTGCTGACACCGGACAACGTAACCATCATTATCCCCAATGGTAAAATCTTTAATGACTCACTCACCAATTTCTCTGTCCAAAAGAATCGTCGTGTTGACTGGACATTTGGCATTGGTTACGGCGATAAGGTGGAAGATGCACGTGAGATTATCCGGAATTTGCTTGAGGCTGATGAGCGCGTTATGAGTGAGCCCGAACCGCAAATTGTGGTGTCAGAACTTGCCGACAACTCGGTGAATATCACTGTCAGGGCATGGGTAAAGGCCGGTGATTTGTGGCCGCTGAAATTTAAAATGAATGAAGATGTCTACAATCAGTTCAGCGCAAAAGGCATCAATATACCCTTTCCGCAAATTGATGTACACGTTCAGAATCAGTGATTTGATCAATCTGATTTGCGGCGGCAGGTGGATATCCCGAAAGGTACGTACAATCCACAACGGCCGGTTAGAGCTGTTAATAGTGGTATCAGCCCGATAAGACCCCACCAGGATTGGAAATATAAACCCGCTCCGCCTATCAGCAAACCGATTATAATACGAACAATTTTATCAGTGTTGCCTACATTCTTTTTCATGTCTGTAAAAATTTGTAACTTGTAGTCTAAACAGATATACGAATTATTGGTTCATAAATAAACTTGAAAAGATGAAAAAAACAATCCTTTTTATTTCAGCAATTCTTTTTTCCGCATCTGTCTTTGCACAAGATGCTGTCCCTGATTCACTTGCCGGCTGGAAAACAGGGGGTGTGGTATCAATCAATGCTTCTCAGGTAAGTCTGACCAACTGGGCTGCCGGTGGAGAAAGCTCTGTTAGTGGCAGTGGCCTGTTCAGTGCTTTTGTCAATTATAGAAAAAACAAATTTACCTGGGAAAATACCCTGGATATTGCTTACGGGCTGATTAAACAGGGTGAAGACCCGGTGATCAAAAGCGATGACAAGATTAGTTTTGCCTCCAAATCGGGATTGTCTGCTTTTGGTGATTGGTACTATACCGGCCTGGTTGGTTTTCAAACTCAGTTTGACCGTGGTTACGATAACCCCGGAGATGAACTGTATATCTCAGATTTTATGGCCCCGGCTTATCTGAACGTGTCCATTGGTTTGGATTATAAACCATCGGATATGTTCTCGCTATACCTGTCACCGCTTTCCGGTAAATTTACTGTTGTTGCTGATGACAGCCTTGCAGCTCAAGGCGCCTATGGTGTTGGTCCCGGCAAACAGTTGCGACCGGAATTTGGTGGCTACCTGAAAATGATGTTTAAATACGATATCATGAAAAATGTCAATTTTCAGACTACCCTCGACCTCTTTTCCAATTACCTCAACAATCCCGAAAACATTGATGTTAACTGGGATGTGCTTATATCTATGAAAATCAATGAATACCTCAGTGCGAATCTTACTACCACCCTTATTTACGATGATGACATTATGATAGCCTTTGAAAACGAGGATGGCAGCGTGGACAAAAGACCGGCTGTACAGTTTAAAGAGGTATTTGGTGTAGGATTTTCGTATAAGTTTTGATATAAAGAGCATGATGATATGGGCGCCACCCTTATTCCTTTTGATTTGTAGCGTTTCTAAGGTTCATAAAGTTTATTTTCACTTTACAAACTCTCCACATGTAGTCAAGTCGCTGTGTTACAATTAGCTTGTTGCTTAAAATAGAACATCGGGCAAAGCCCGATGTATATAAATGCGATACAGTAAGCTTTTGGCGCCA
>JBKGYK010000103.1:0-7026 GCA_046546095.1 Bacteroidales bacterium | reverse complement strand
TGTTATGAAGGAATATATTATGTTTGGAATGTACCTTCGAATCATGCAGACCTGACAGCTTGGGGGGTGAATTGAAAAAGCGTTGTTCCGAAAGAAGTCCGGAACAACGCTTTGTTATGCTGTGATTCAAATCGGATAAGTCAGTACATGTTATTCATCGACATTGTCACAATTCATTTCACCTTCGGTATAATAGATGTTCAGGTATTTGTCGCCGTATTGGCCTCCGCCTTCATGTGTTCTGGCAACGGAACCTTTCACATAGTAACATTTTCCATCTGCTTTTTTAGTAGCAATATCTACTTTGACAAATTTTAATTTCGGCATGTTGTAATCATTGTATTCCATTAACCATCTGTCACTTGTGATTACTACACGTAAAGGGGTGCCGTATTTTTCTGTATCAATTTTGGATTCTACCACCTTGACAACGGATTCATCTGTCATGCCGGCATCGTGTAAGCGGCGTTTTTCTACCAAGCGTTTTTCTACTTCTGCGGCGCGTTTTTCAAGACCTCCGCCATCAACATAAGATTTTATTTCCGCCTTTTGCTCGGTGAGTGATTTCTCAAATTCATTCAAGTCCGGATCCACTGAGGTAAGGTATGCTTTCAGACCATTGATTTCCTCAAGAGCAATGTCAATATCTTCCATTCTGTCGGTGGGGTAAACTGACCAGTTTTCTTTGTCGAAACAGCGCTCCGTTTTCTTTTTAAGAGCTGTCATATCAGTATCGGATACTGTTGGAGAATAATACGAATCCACGCTGCTGATCAGTTTTTGCGTGTAAGTGTCGCTGTGGTCTTTTTTATTATTCAATGCGTATGCACGACTGAACTTTTTATAAAATTCAGCATAATCTGCTTTTTTCTCTTTGTAAGCCTTATAATTCAATACATCCCATTTTTTCTCCAGGCGTTCAAAGGTTGAGGTCCATTCCATTTTCTGAGATTCCAACTTACTGAAATCAACCGTTGACGAGTTGGAATCGCTGTTTGAATCATTTGAATCGGATTTTTTGTCCTTTACTTTTTCTTTGGCGTTTTTTGTTTTGTCTTTTAATTTGTTCCATTGCGCATCGGCATTCAGAGAAAAGCCTAAAAATAAGGCGCAAAACAAAATAGTCATAATGTTTTTCATAGTCATGTGTTTTTATTGTTATTAAAAATTTAGTGATTCTAAGCTGTCCGCATTTATCGTTTCATCATTGGTAATCATGCTATTATGGCAAAGATATAAATTATTCTGATTATGTGTTCATTTCTCCCGCCAGGTTTTCACTACAAGGCCCATAACGATGCTGCCGGTGATGCCTAGTACAAGCAGTAACAAACGCAGCCACAGTTCGTCAATAAACAGCCATGAAGAAAGGGCGATCATGCTCCACATCAGCAGTATGGCGTAGATTTTAGTGCGCATGCTCATCCCTTTTCGTGTGTGATAGCGGTGAATGTATTTTCCTAAATAACGGTGGTTTATCAAATACTGATGAAGTTTTTCAGATGAGCGCAGATACAGAGCAGCACTCAGCAGCAAAAAAGGAGTGGTAGGCAGACCGGGGACAAATACGCCCAGAGTACCCAGCCCAAGTGCAAGACTGCCGGCCACAATAAAAAATATGCGTTTGAATGTATTCACAGGGCGTAAAGATAGGTAATTTGTCAACTTTGCCATGGCTGTGGCTTTCAAGCGGTAGTATTGATTTAGTACCGCTGGGTTTTTCAATGGCTTACCCCAGCCATCTACCACTATCAAATAAGGAAAGGTGACTGAGGGATTCACCGGCTGGCGGATCGTCTCTACGTCACCGGATAGAATCGAAAGCTTATTGGGCGAAGCCAGAATCACCGGCATCAAAGCTGAAAACCCCGTCATTTTACCATCATTACCTCCGCTATAAGGTTTCCTTATATCCTTTTTTTCCGTCTTATGAAAAAGTTTTGTATCTTTTCAGTTTGAAATCGGAGCGTTGTTTACGAAAACCGAGACAGCTGAAAAACAATGAAAGATTAAGATAAGATCGTATGAGAAACCATGGAAACTTGCTGACGCTGATGGCGCTGATTTTTATTCTTGCCAGTTTGACCGCAGGAATTTCCGCACAGGCACAAAATCCATTACCTGATGAAAAATTCCGCCCCGATACATTAAACCCTTTAAGCCAAAAAGAGAAGCAAAAGTTGCTTACTTTACCTGAGCTGAAACTTCCTCCGCAGTTTCGAGATACCCCTTTGCCTTCCGAAGTGGACAACTCTACCCAGCCATACATGCGTGAGATGTTTACCCAGAGCGGACTGGATTGTGGTCAGACTGCTTCTGTTGCCCTTGGATTTACCTATGAAATTAACCGGTTACGCGATCTGGCCGCTGATACTGATACAACTACTTACCCAAGTTATTTTACCTGGAATTTTGAAAATGGTGGCAATGGCTGGTATGGCGCATCATATTATCACAGCATGGAAGTGTTGCGCATGGTCGGCAATCCCGATATTGAAACATGGGGCTATGATGTGAATGAAGGCAGCAACAAGATGTTTATGAGTGGCTATGACAAATATTACCAGGCCATGAAAAACCGTATCCGCGGTGCTTATTGCATTGATGTTAGCGATGAAGAAGGTCTGAACAGTTTCAAACACTGGCTGGATCATCATCACGAAGGTGATGATGTGGGTGGTGTGGCCTTTTTTTATTCCCAGTTCCAGTCGCCCTCAAATACTTTACCGGATGAATCTGCGCACGCCGGAGAAGATGTCATCATTTCCTGGGGCGCTTCTCCCAATCATGCCATGGCCATTGTAGGTTACAACGATTCCATCAAATGGGATTACAATGGTGACGGACAATACACCAATGACATTGACATCAACGGAGATGGTGTTATTGATATGCGGGACTGGGAAATTGGTGGTGTGAAAATCGCCAATACCTACGGCAACCATCTGACCTGGGGTGAGGAAGGTTATGCCTGGATGCCATATCGTACTCTTGCACAAAGTCGTTATGATGGCGGAATCTGGAACCAGACTGTTAACATGCTGAAAGCAAAAGCCAGTTATGAGCCGCAGCTTACCATGAAAGTGCACATGCGGCATACGAAGCGGGAATTTGTAAAAATGAATGTCGGGATGACTACAGACCTGAGCTCCAACGAGCCAATGTATCTCTTGGATTATCCGATTTTTGACTATCAGGGGGCGCAGCATTTTATGCAAGGGGGTACTGATTCCGTGGATCAGCATATGGAGTTGGGATTTGATCTTACACCCTTTTTGAATTACCTCAATCCCGGACAGGAAGCCAAATATATTTTTCAACTAACAGAAAATGATCCCGACGGTACCGGCCAGGGAGAGGTGTACAGCGTTTCAGTCATTGATTATACAAGTGAATCACCGGTAGAAACCGATTGCGGTCAAAACAATATATCACTCATGGAAAATGGTAAGCTGCAGGTGCCTGTCAGTACCAGCGTGAATTTTGAACCGCCTGTTATTGACGATTCCACCTTGCCGGCTGCAACAATTTATGAACCATATACACACAGTTTATCTGCAAGCGGGGGTACACCTCCTTATCTTTGGTCATGGGATCTGGACTTTGATATCAACGAGCAGGTAACTACCTATCCCTCTGTTTCGGGTAGCAGTTTGCTTAGCGGGGTGGCCTACGATTTGCCCTTTGAGTTTCCATTTTACGATTCGGTGTACAGCACGCTGTGGGTCTACGGCACCGGTGCTCTGATGTTTGAGCCGGAAACTACCGACCTGCCTTACAATTCCGACGATGACATTGTGTTTTACAACAGAAAAATGATTGCTCCCATGTATATGGATGAAAACGGTGATCTTGGCAGCCTTTCAATGAGCGTTCAGGAAAATGCCGACAATGTGATCATTAGCTGGAGCAATACCGAGCATGAATTTGCCGTAAGGCTTTATCAGAATGGTGACATAAAAATGTACTACGGTAACAATCTTATGCCGGACAATTCTGTCTTTGTCGCCGGTGTATCATCCGGTGATAAGGAAAATGTCCGGATTCTGCCCATCAGCAATGCTGATATCATACAGCCGGGTCTGACATACAATTTAACAGCCAGACCAATGCCTGAGGATTTTGACATTTCAGAATCCGGTGAAATCACCGGTACACCCCAATCCCAGTACCTTGCCCAAGATCTGCATATCAAGCTTAAGGATGCCAATAATATAGAAAACAGTAAGGTGATTCCAATCAGCACGGATGGTTTTATCATCGATTACGATATTCATACAGCCGATAATGACAGCCTGGAATTTGGTGAGACGGCAACGGTAGATCTGATCCTTATCAATGAAACAGAATCAGAAGCTACCGGTATCACGGCCATCTTGTCCTCCGAACATCCGCAGGTAACAATTACCGATGCCAGCGAAAACATTGGCAGCATCAGCCCAACAGAAACAATGACAATTCCCGGGGCTTTCAGTTTTGATCTGGGTACGGATGTTGAAAACATGGAGATGATCGACCTCCTCTTTCATGTGCAGGCCGACCAGGATAACTGGCAACGGACGATAGAGGCTCCTGTGTATGCTCCAGTGATTGAACAGGCAGGTGCCGGTATTGTGGATGGTGACAACAACCGCCTTGATCCCGGTGAAACCGTGCTGTATCATCCCGTGATGAACAACACCGGTGGTGCTGATCTGCAAAATGTGGAATTCACACTCACAACCACAGATCCTTATCTTAGCATTACCGATTCGCAGCACAGCACAGCAGAAATGCAGCCCCTGACTTCGGAAACCCTGGATATGGTGATTGAAGCCGCACCCGATGCCCCAGTTGGCCATGTGGCTGAAATGACAATGCAGATCAGTGGCGATAATTTTATCGCCAGCCTGACAATGCATGTCAGTATCGGGATTATCATTGAAAACTGGGAAAGTGGCGACATGGAAACTTATAGTTGGGATACCGGTGGTAATGCCGGTTGGTTTATCACCACAGATACAGTTTTCAACGGTAGCTATGCCTTGCAATCAGGCGACATCAACGATAATGAGATTTCAGAGCTTCGCATTGGACTCGAAGTGCTGGCTCAGGACAGCATTCGCTTTTACCGCAAGGTTTCCTGCGAAGACGGAAGTGAGGATAACTGGGATTATCTGGCTTTTTACATCGACGGGGTGGAACAGGATAGATGGGACGGAGAAAAAGACTGGGCAGAATTTGCTTATCCTGTAAATCCGGGATTCCACCTGTTTGAATGGAAATACATAAAAGATGGTTCTGTTTCTACAGGTGCGGATTGTGCCTGGCTGGATGACATTGTCCTGCCCAGTATATACGATGCACCACCGGAAATGTTTGTCAGCACCGACAGCATATACAAGGAAATGCCAATGGACAGTATCAGTATTGATACCCTGGTGATTTCCAATCTGGGAGGTGGCATCATTTCATGGGATATGGAAGTTCGCAATGCACCACCACAAGGAATGCCCGAAACCAAAAGTATTGCCGGCAGTACGCTGGAATGTTCGGCATCCTCTTTCGAAATGGGTGAATCCCTTACATGGGATCTGAGTGTTACCAATGGCAGCGAAGATTCTGAATGGATTAAGCAAATTATGATCGACTTTCCTGCCGGTATGACAATCAACAGCGCTACCGACTTTTACGATGATAATGATACCCTCTTCTCTAACGGTGTCATCGGTGATGGGGTCATAATAACCTGGTTCAACGAAACAGATGAAGGCTGGGGTGTAATAACCAGCGGAGAAACGGCCACTGCCACCATTGAAGCCGATATTTCCGAAGATTTTGCCGGAGATATGGAGCTTGAATATCAGCTTACAGGCGACATTTATGGTGCCGAACCGCATTACATCAATGATGTGCTGATACTGGAAAACCTGGGACCGCCTATTGACTGGCTCAGTCTGTCTCCGGCTTTAGGCGATGTATGGCATCTGAACAACGATACCGTGTTGCTGGAATTTGACACCCACGGCATGACAGCCGGCATTTACGATGCACAGTTGAATTTATACTATGAAGCTGATACCCTCATTATTCCGGTTGTGCTTGAAGTCACCTGGCCTGTGGCTGTCGGGGAGGAGATGTCTGAAAGTCTGCTTTTGTATCCCAACCCTGCTTCTGAGCAGATGTTTCTGGATGTAAACCTTTCCCATTCAGGAGATATTGACATCCGTATTACCGATGTCAGTGGAAATCTTGTCAGGCGGATAAGCAAAAAGGATATGAAGGCCGGAAACCATCGCTTTACCCTTTCTGTTCGCGATTTGAGCCCTGGAATGTATTTGCTCACACTTAGCAATGGTAGGGAAGTCTGGACCAAACGTATTGTCGTTATGTAAATGATAATGTGGGCGCCTTGTCCGTCTGCGTCTGCTATCTGCCATGTGCCACAGGCTCATTTCTGCATTGCCATGCCTGTGAGCTTCCCATCTCCACTTCGTTTCGCTGCCAGCCTGCCGCCTGCCTGTCGGTTCACCAGCCGAGGCTGGCAGACAGGGACTGGCAGGGGCAAAGCCTCCGGTCGCTACAGCATGGCGCAGAAATGAGCCTGTGGCACATGGCAGGATATTCGCCTTCGCCGGGGCGCGGATGGTCTGCTCCTCCAAAAATATTTTCCTGAAGTTTGACCATTTGTAAATGTGAACCAGTGTGTATAGCTTCTTTTCTGCAAGCTTGATTCCTCTAATAAATTTGCAATGTATCCTACAGATAATGACACATTTAATTTGTGTTGAAATGAATGGTATGTTCAGTACATCTCATACCGGCTTGGGATACTTTCAAGCCCCAACGCGGCAACAACCAGGAACATTCATCAAAGCCTGAAACTTCAAGCCGCAACGCAACAAAAGCACGAAACATCAACCAAAGTCTGAAACTCCAAGCCCCAACGGGGCGAAAGCGCAGAACATCGGGCAAAGCCCGATGTATGTAACTGCGATACAGTAAGCTTTTGGCGCCATTTTTGACCAAAAATGGTGCCAAAAGCAG
>JBKGYK010000102.1:0-7085 GCA_046546095.1 Bacteroidales bacterium | reverse complement strand
ATTCAATCATTACCCACTCCTGTCTGCCTTAGGCATGAAAATTTGCAGTAGAACCTTCATTTGTTGGTGAAAGCTCTTCCCCGGACTTGCAGCAAAATCAGGTTTTGCCAATGAGATATCCATCGGAACAAAATCAAGGCCTATCTTGCAATCAGCCGGGTCAACACAAACAGTATCAGCAGAAAAACTCCATTGATAATGACAGACATCAGCATAAGCAGAAAAATACCGGAGAGGAATGTAGCAATCTGAGTGACAAGCATACCGGTAAAATCTCCAGCCCATAAAAAAATCAGATTGAAAATCAGAAAAAGAACAAATATGTATTTCAATCCCGAAGCAGCACTGGCAATATCAGATTTGCTCAAGGCAAGGGCACTGCCAGCAGAAAATAAAACATACAACACAATCAGAGCCTTCCACCATTGCTTTGACAGTGCATCCAAAAGCACAGGCAGCAAATCCGTTAACACAATCCAAATATGATGAAAGACAATAAATATGTCACGCAGACTTTCGAAGTTCTCCGGCATATTTCCAATCTGTATCATCTGCGTAATCCTTGTGCCGGTATGTATCCACACCATCGCATAGAGAAGAACCGAACCAAGTATTATCGGACCGATGCCAATGAAAAAATTGCCAATCTGATGATACAGGTTTTTGGGATTAAACGAATGATGGACATAACCCATGCTGCCAGCGTGTTTATCCGGTGAAAACAATTTCATACCGGTGATTCTGTGTCCAAAAAGAAGGCAGAATATGGCATGACCAATTTCATGCATAGCCGTACCAAGCCATCCAAATGCAATCAAGTAACCCCTTACACCCATGAGTCGCACACTGTACCGCTCTACTTGTCGTGATATATGATGTGAGAAAAAGGCCAGCAGTATCAATGGTCCCGGCAAAACAAGCAGCTGAACCAAACTTGTCATGAGGGCTTCCAGCAAGTAATGAAGGATATCAGAAAAGGCTGCCATAAGAACAAATTTACAGATAATTCGTGACACCGCTCTGGATTTCACAAATAAATCAAGAGACAATGGAAATTTTCAGGAAAAATTAAGCTAAATCACTACATTTGTTTCATCGTATTGTCAGATATTCATAAGCAGGGCAGCTATTTTTGGGATAGATACCCTCTGTATAAGGCATGCCGGGTAACAATAATTATGAATACTGCCAGCAAATAAGATCAAGAATGAAATTAACCAAAGAGCAAAAAGCAATTATAATGGCTGAAGGCAACATCAAGATCAATGCTGTTGCCGGCTCCGGAAAAACGACAACCATCATCGAATATGCACGGGCCAAACCAAAGAGTGCCCGCATATTGTATCTGGCTTTTAATAAATCTGTCAAACTTGAGGCCATCCGGAAATTCAGAACGCAGGGGCTCAATAATGTAAGCGTAGAAACAGCTCACTCCCTGGCATACAAACACATCATCAGAAACAGCCCATATAAAATCAGATCACAGCCATACAAAACACATGAAATTGCAGAAATGCTCGACATCAGCAGCAATGGGGAAAAAATGGGTGAATACATTCTGGCAAATCACATCAACAAATTTCTCTCCTATTACTGTAATAGTAACAAATCCAAACCTGAGGAACTCAATTATGCAGATGTTGTTAACGACCCTAAGGCCAAAGGTTTTGTCAACACATACCACAGCTTAATTATACAGAACGCCAAAATTCTGTTAAAAAAAATGGACAAGGCAGAAATCGAAGTAACTCATGATTTTTATCTGAAAAAATTCCAGTTGGCATCACCGGTCCTGCCCTATGATTATATTCTCTTTGATGAAGGTCAGGATGCCTCACCTGCCATGCTTGATGTCTTTTTCAAACAAAAAGCCACAAAACTTATTGTGGGTGATTCCCATCAACAGATTTACGGCTGGAGATTTGCTGTCAATTCTCTCGAAAAAGCAGCATTTGCAACATTCACCTTATCCAACAGTTTTCGATTCAATCAACACATTGCCAGACTTGCCAAGGAGATTCTGAAAAGGAAAGAACATCTCAACTCTGACTTTAGCTGCGACATCAATGGACAAGGCTCATCAGACAAGAGAAAAACAAAGGCTGTCATTGCCAGAACAAATCTTGGCCTTTTGTTGAATGCCATAGATTATGTCAGGAATGAAAACAAGGATAAAAAAATCTATTTTGAAGGCAATATCAATTCTTATACCTATGCCAGTGATGGTGCCTCCCTCTATGATGTTTTGAATCTGCATGAAAACAAAAAACACAACATCAGGGATAAGATGATAAGAAGGATGCGTGATACCACAGAACTCAGAGAATATGTTGAAAAGACTGAGGATGCAGAACTGGCCATGATGCTTCAGATTGTGGAGGAGTATGGTAGTGAGATTCCGTCTATCATCAAAAACATCAAGGCAAAACACATTGATGGAGACGATAAAAGCCGGGCAGACAGGATCTTTTCTACGGTTCATCGCTGCAAAGGTGCAGAATACGACGATGTAAGGCTGGTGAATGATTTCATTTCAGAGAAAAAACTGAAGAAAATAAATTCCGAACAGAAAAAAGAGGCCATCAATCACCAACAACTCATTGAAGAAATTAATTTGCTCTATGTCGCGGTTACCCGGACTAAAAACACAATTCATATTCCTGAGTCTCTCATGCCGGTAGATTTTCCTGCCACGGAGCAGATTCACATTACAGAAAAGGCAGAACAAGCTGAACCGGTGTTGGTTGAAATGGCAGAACAGCTCGTCTCTACTGAAAATCAGGAGAAAACATACAGCGTAGAAGAAGTCAGGAAACAGCATAAAGCCGCTTACAGATCCTGGACAAGTGAGCTTGACCTGGAACTCACAAAAAAATTCCAGGAGGGAATAAATGTAAAAAAGCTGGCAACACATTTTGGCCGAACCGAGGGAGCCATACGTTCACGAATTAAAAAGCTGCAATTAAAAGAAATATAGCAAATTAGCTACTGAGGCCTGCTGACAACACAAGGAGCAGGTAAAAATACAATAATCTTCAAATATCCAGGTCATTTTTACACATTTTACTTGACATTGTGCTGTTTTTTCCTTATTTTCACATATCTAATTGAAAAATCAAAATATTATGAAACAAATGAGTAGATTTTTTACTTACAGCTTTTTCCTGATTACAGGCATTATGCTAATCATAGCCGGAGGTTGCAAAGATGATGAAGATGAAAATGATCCGGCTGATGACAATGGCAATGATGACATCAGTCATGAAATCACTTATGGCTCTGCCACTGATGAGGAAGGAAATGAATACACAACGGTTATCATCGGAGAGCAGGAATGGATGGCTGAAAATCTCAAAGTAACTAAATACCGAAACGGAGATGACATACCTGCCGCCCCGGAAGATACAAGCTGGGAAAACACAACTGAAGGCGCTATGGCAGTGTACCCGCACGAAGATGTTGACGGTCCGGAGTCCGATCAGGAAGTCATAAATGCCTATGGCATGCTTTATAACTGGTATGCAGTGGACGACCAGAGAAACATTTGTCCCTCCGGATGGCATGTACCCTCAGAATATGAGTGGACTCAACTGGAGGAATACCTGGAAGATAACTTTGAAGCCATCAGCAGTAGCAATATTGCCAACGTACTAAAATCATGCAGACAGGACGGCTCTCCTCTTGGCGGCGATTGCGATACGAGAGAACATCCGCGCTGGAACGGACACGGTACCCATTATGGCACAGATGATTTTGGTTTTGCTGCACTTCCCGGTGGCATGAGAGATGAATACGGTGCTTTCGAAGGTATAGGCCTAGGTGCGCTCTGGTGGACATCATCAGTAATTGGCGAAGGAACCTCTTTTGCCCGCAGTATTATGTTTGACTCAGGCTCTTTGAATTCTGGCTATACCGGGGGAAGCAGAAATGCAGGTCTGTCAATACGCTGTGTGAAAGACTGATTCTTCTGACAAAATACCGCAGACACGATTTAGAATTCCCGCAAGAAAACTACCTGTTTAGGTAAACTCAACAATTGTGTCAAATACAATTTGCGGGTTTTCTTTGGCGTGATGGTCTCAGCTCTCACAAATGGCTACTTTGTTTAACAAAGAGGTTCTACTGCAATTTCCGTGGAATATTTTACCAATAATTTTTTGATCTAAGGCTTTCAGCCTTTATTTCTATCGTGATACTATTTACTTGGGACGTTGCCCCAAGTTGGGTTATTTAAGCCTTTCAGGCTTTAAAACTAATCAAAATCCATTTGTTTTCCCAATTTTCAATCCGTATTTTATTTACTCTATTTATTATTCGCTTCTTTTTTATACTTTCCCAAACAGGCTGTAAGCCTGAGATATCGGAACTTGGGACATCGTCCCAAGTGGTGAAGTCTTAGCTATCCCAAACAGGCTGTAAGCCTGAGATAATTTCTACTGATGAGCGTTTATTTTTTCCAATACATAATTCTCACTCAATAGCAACAATTCAATCATTACCATTACCCACTCCTGTCTGCCTTAGGCATGTAAATTTGCAGTAGAACCAACAAAGATAAATGTACCATTAGTGAGCATATTAGCAACATTTTCAATGAAGGAGAACTGGTCGAAAATATGCTTATCCGGAAATTTCGGACAAGCACTCAACCAACATGGTGCTATAACAGGTAAAACTCAAGAACATAAAGTAAAAGGCTATAATCTGGATGTTATTATTTCGGTAGGCTACCGGGTAAAATCAGTACAAGGCACGCAATTTCGTATTTGGGCTACACAGCGATTAAAGGAGTACATCATCAAAGGTTTTACACTCAGTGATGACCGCTTTAAGTCGGGCAGTTCAATGAACTATTTCAACGAACTGCAATCGCGTATTCGGGAAATCCGGATATCAGAGAAATTCTTTTACCAAAAAATAAAAGACATTTGTGCCACCAGTATAGACTATGACCCTAAGGACGAAAAAATCATTGAATTTTTTAAATTCAACCATACATTTTGGGCCAAAAGCTCGAATAATTGTTGAGCGTAATGCATTCTTAACCATCAAAAACACAACTCTTACAAATCTGGGAAGTGAGTGTGATTATATGTGGCAAGGGATAGAAACCGCATTTGGG
Organism: Bacteroidales bacterium; assembly: GCA_046546095.1. GTDB lineage: Bacteria > Bacteroidota > Bacteroidia > Bacteroidales > ML635J-15 > JAQIBY01. Next base: position 1,963 of record JBKGYK010000102.1, on the reverse strand, counting down.
GCAAAACTTGATATTTTAGCATCAAACATAGAGCACGCTCATAATGGTGTTTATGCTGGAGCAAAATTAACTGATTGTCTTTGTACTGGCAGTAATGTTTATAATCCCTTAACTGCTAATGCAGATATCTTCGTAAAGCAATCCAATTTTATCAATTGTGGAACAGCAATTAGAGACAATATGACATATTCTGCTTCTCCACAAATGACAATTGAAGACTCGTATTTTAAATCCTCACACTTACTTGACCCCGGATATAGCCTTGCCCACCCTGACCCTTACAACCCGGCAAACAATACAGGCACAAGAAATCCGTGGGCATACAAGGCCAACCAACTACAACGCACTGCCCGGGGTATAGTTTCTAAGAATAGATATTTAATCTATAGTAGCAACAATACCTTCATGAATCTCGATTATGGCATGGAATTGTTTCAAACCGACCTGAAAGACATTGACTCTGAATATGAGGATGCTATTTACGGAATATTTAGCAAACCAATCTTATCATCAGCACTAAGCACTAATAAGGTAGGGCATTCAACCTTCAATCTTCACCCCGGTCCCCTACTAAACTGCAGAGGAGCAGCAATATTTGCAAGAGGCTCTTTTGGCGACAAAATTGAAAATAATACGTTTGGGGATGACGACCCTGGAACTCAACAAGCCGACAACGACAACGGCATAGTCATGTATTATGCCTCAGGATATACCATTATGGATAACGAGTTTGCCAAAATCAAAACCGCAATTCGCGCAAGCAACTCCGGTGAAGGTGGAGGGTACATTGGTATTAAAAATCAATCTCCATGGGAATATGGTAATTTCTTTAAACTTTGCAATCGCAGCATTTACACCATTGGTGACAACAGTGCTTTAAAAATCCGTTGTAATCGTTGTGATAACCCGACTCCGGCCTTGTATGATGTCAACTTCCTGAATGGTGGAGAATTGGCTCTTCAGGGAGTTCTTCCAATGTGGTGGCCCTGGTTTACCAATACAAATGCAACTCAACGGCCAGCGGGTAATCAGTTTATGCAGAATACGCAGGATTATACCTATCATGAAATTGAATCCTCATCTGGGCCGTATGCGTATATACACCACAATGAGTTCATCGGTGACGAACCATGGCGAATCATGCCAAAGGCTGTGATGGATCCCGCAACATCTAACCCATCAGTGGCTCTGTTTGAATTATCCATTGCACATTTTCAAAATGGGGAATCATGCAAACCGGTTTATGAAAACAATCCCTACTTTTTAAGTCAGGTTAACCAAAGTATGAATTTGGCCTTGCAGCGAAAAGACAGCGTATCTGCAATTTTGGATAATGGTAACACGATTTACTTGTTAAATGCGATAAGCAATCACCACAGTGGGGATAATTTAAGCAATACACTGGAAATGAATTCACCCTTATCTGATACCGTTTTGTTAAGCTTCATGCTGCACGATAGCGTTACAAATCAAGAGTTTTTTGATGTCCTTGGCTGCAATACACCTGTAAGCAAAACTATTGAAAAAGATTTTTACGAAAGAGCTACCCTTCTGCAGAATTCCGATAAAGAAAAATTGTGGCAAATGCAGGTATATAATGAAACCTGCCAGACGGAAACAAGTTTTCAACGCGAATATGAAGTTCTAAATGTGCTATCAAAACAGGTGTTTTCAAACCTGATAAGAGATTTTGTTGATACCAGTGACACACTCGGACTCGTCAATTTCTTACAGAATGAAAACAACAATTTGTCAAAGGAATTGCTTTTCGGAATACATCTTAAAAACAGGGACACTGCATCTGTGCAAACGCTACTGTCTAACTATCAGCCAGAAACATTGCAAGACAGTATGTGGAAAGAGTATGCCGGTATTTTTGCAAATAATCTTGCAAATGGTCAGGAAATCTATTACCTTTCACGAACAGACAAATTATTTGTAAGTATGTTGGCAGATCATTGTG
>JBKGYK010000101.1:0-7565 GCA_046546095.1 Bacteroidales bacterium | reverse complement strand
GATGAGATGAATTTTCATTGGGATGGCACTCGTACTGTAATGAATATGTATGAAACAGATGGTGGAATTCGACCGGTTGGAAAAGATCCCATTAGTATTGATGTTGAAGGTGAAATGATTGGTGGAGGTTCATTGAAGTTGCACGTAATTTACGAGGCAATATATGGAGTTAAGCATCAATCAAGTGGCGGTAGAACACTTATGAAACTTTAAAACAAAGTGTGGCAGGTGCAATTGCACTTGTCACACTTTTTATTGTATCGATATGAAGTATTGCTTAATTTTTCTTCTGGTATTTAATTTGAGTATACTTTATGCTCAAGATAACAGTTTTTATTTATTTAATTCACATTTGGATGACAGGGTTTATGATGCCATAGAGCTCGATAATGGAGATTTCATTGTTACCGGTAAATCTACAAATGGATCGTTTGAAAAGCTTTGGCTGTATAAGCTTGATTCAAGTGGTGTGCTTGTTGATAGCTTGATAATATCCGGACAGAATGGTTTGGGTAGGATTAGTCGATTGACACAGGTTGCTGAAGATACCATTGTGGGAATTGGTGATAAGCCGGATGAAATATCGGGTTTATGTGAGTTGTTTTACATCCGTATTAATACGTCTTTTAGTTATTATGAGGAGAAAACGTACCCGGTAGGAAACTATGTTGATTGTCGGTTCCGTACAAAAGCTGATGGGGATTCAAAACTTGTCGTTTTTGGTTATTTGATTGACAGAGTTAACCCTTATGATATTGATATGGCTTATTTTAGTTTAGATGTTTCTGGTAATATGTTAAAACAAAAAATATACGATGATGAAAATATGAGGATAATATTTGACTTATTGGTAAAAGGGGGTGAAGAATATTACGCTTTTGTTACTGAGCAACATATGGCGATGTATAAACTTGATGAAAATTTTATTGTATTGGATACGGTCGAATATACTGACTATTTGTTTAACATGAGTGCTTTATGGTACGATGATACATCAATAGTAACAACATCAACTCGCTTAGAAGATAAAACGCCTCGGGATTTGCATTTGTCACTTTATGATACCTTGGGAAATCAGTTAGAGGATTATGTTTATGGTAAGCCCAATATAAAAGAATATTGCTATAGCTACAAGAGCATAGATTATTTTGACAAAAACAACATTTACATCACCGCTACCAGCAATTTTACCGTGGGCAGTTTGTATCAGGAATACGACAACGAAGTGCTGGTAGTGAACCTGGATTCTACCCTTACACCTCGTTGGGAAAAGTACATTGGTGGTGATGCCTATTACAATGTATTTAATCTCACTGCCCTGCAGGATGGCGGCGTGGTACTGGCCTGCCGGAGGCATGATTACCGGGAACATGTCGGAGAAATGGATGTCTGCCTGTTCCGGTTGGATGCTGAGGGCAATCTCATGGCCAGTACAGAACTGCATCCGCATAGCTCCGGCTTTGAAATTTATCCCAACCCGGTTCACGACCGCCTTTACATCAATGGCCTCAGGACTTATCGTGATGCAGAAGTCAAGGTGTACAACGCTTCCGGACAGCTTATGTTGCAGGAAAAGCTACACGAGGATTACCTAGATGTAGCCAGCCTGCCAAAAGGCTTTTACCTGCTCAAAATCCACAGTGAAGACGAAATATTCGTTCAAAAATTTGTGAGAAAATGAAAAAACATTGAGAATGAAATTATGTAAGAGTTTATTGTTGCTATTGCTGATTATAAAAGGTTCTATATTGTGTGCCCAAACACCTGAAAGGTTTTACCATTACGGTAATCATTGGGATGATGAGGTTTATACAATAAAGGAGTTGAGTGATGGTTTATTCTTGGTTGCAGGAAACTCTTCAAAAGGTTCGTTTTCCAAATCATGGATTTATAAATTAGATCAGAATGGGAATGCTACAGATAGTCTTGTCCAAAATTCGGATGTTATTGGCTGGTCTATAGTTGAATTCTATAAACTTGATAATTATTACATTGGAATAGGAATGATTGACTCTGCAGAAGATGAAACAAAAAGCCTTTACTATTTGAAGACAGACAGCAATCTAAATATAGTAGAAGAAAAAATGTATCCAATTGAGTTAATTGTTGGGTCTAACTTCAGGGTCAGGACGGATTTTAATAACTTTTACATTTTTGGATATGTTAAAAATCAGTTTGACGAATATGATATGATGGCAATGATTCTGGATAGGAACGGCAATCTGATTAATCAGAAAATATGGTATATGCCAAATCCACAATTCATTTTTGATTTTTTATTGAATGATGACGGTTCATTTTATATTTTCTCTTATGGATATAGCGGACAAGCAAGGTTAAAGATTTCTGATTCCCTTCTTGTTATTGATACACTTGCGATGAATTATCCGGTATATTTTAATACGACAGTTGATTGGCTTACTGATACCTCATATCTATATGCGGGAAAAGGTGGAGAGGATGCGTTAAGCGAGATGGCAGTGGCCGGAAAATCAACTGCTAAAGAAATTAAGTGTGACCAAGATAAATCATTTGACGATATGAGCATCACACTCTTTGATACCTCCCATAATGTATTGAAATTTGAAGCCTTTGGCAAGCCCGATACCAATGAATATTGCTTCAATTATAAAAGCCTTGATTATTTTGACAAAAACAACATTTACATCACCGCTACCAGCAATTTTACCGTGGGCAGTTTGTATCAGGAATACGACAACGAAGTGCTGGTAGTGAACCTGGATTCTACCCTTACACCTCGTTGGGAAAAGTACATTGGTGGTGATGCCTATTACAATGTATTTAATCTCACTGCCCTGCAGGATGGCGGCGTGGTACTGGCCTGCCGGAGGCATGATTACCGGGAACATGTCGGAGAAATGGATGTCTGCCTGTTCCGGTTGGATGCTGAGGGCAATCTCATGGCCAGTACAGAACTGCATCCGCATAGCTCCGGCTTTGAAATTTATCCCAACCCGGTTCACGACCGCCTTTACATCAATGGCCTCAGGACTTATCGTGATGCAGAAGTCAAGGTGTACAACGCTTCCGGACAGCTTATGTTGCAGGAAAAGCTACACGAGGATTACCTAGATGTAGCCAGCCTGCCAAAAGGCTTTTACCTGCTCAAAATCCACAGTGAAGACGAAATATTTGTACAAAAATTTGTCAAAAAATAAACAGCCTTATGAAAAAACTGATGGTATCCCTGATGTTGATTTTTTTTGTCCTTTATGCCAGTGGGCAGAGTGATTTGTTTTTTCACCAGACTCAGGCGGAGACGGATGACTTGTTGTTTGGTATGGAAATAAATGATGCCGGTGATTTATACATCTCAGGGAAAAGCTTCGGAGCTACGGGCAATTGGTTAAACAGTTGGATGTACCGCATTGATGAACAGGGGCAAAAGACGGATAGCCTTGTGTTTACTGATGCAGATGTGTCAATGTATCAAATCGAGTGTGTTGAATCAAATCAACTGCTGGTTTTTGGCCTTCGTGAAGTGGACGGTATGAATTACCGTGAGCATGTTGTTTTCAGAACGGATGCCAGCCTGAACATCCTGGAAGAAAAAAGCTTTCTTACTGACGCAGGAGACATTTTGACGGGGCTTGTCCGTCAGGAGGAGGGTGGTGCTTATGTTGCTGCAATTACGGTGAATACACCCACCTATCCTGATGTGCTTTTTATGCGTTTCAGCCAATCCGGTGACAGCTTGTTGTACCACCGGTTAAATATCACAGGTACAGATTTTGTTTTTGATGTGCTGGAAAAGCCCGATGCAACAGGATATTATGCATTTATGGCAAGCGACAGCATTTTTAACAATGTGTTGTACACCCACGAATGCCGTGTAGAACTGACAGCGGATTTTCGTCCCGTGGAGTTTCGCAAGTTGCCTTCCGGCATGAAAGGCCCTTATTCAGCCATCCGGAAAAACGACAGTTTGTATTACCTGAGTTCCAGAATTGAAGAAAATGATGATTTAAACAACGATTTGCAGGTAGGGCTTATGGATACAGCCCAAAATCTGTATGATCAAAACTTATTTGGTGAATTTCATGTGGACGATTATCCTGTCACCCGGAATGCCATTGTTTCCACAAATGAAGGTAAGCTCTATATGGCCGGAATGTACAATGCCTCTACGCAATTTACATATCCCAATATATTCTCTGAGGTGGCTCTGGTTAAAATGGATGAGAATATGAATCTGCTCTGGGAGAAAACCTATGGCGGGGATGCCTATTATGAGACCAGGGATATGTTATGCGATAATGAGCAGGGTGTGGCCATTGCGCTAGGCCGGTATAATAAAGATGTGCAAACTGATGAGTTTGATATTGCCATCCTCCGTACCGATGCTGAGGGAGATGTGCTGTTTGTACGGGATTTGTTTCAGCACAACAAATCAGTCGGACTGTACCCGAATCCGGTTTCGCAGCACTTGAATATTGACTTGCCGGATGATTGTTCTCCCCAACGGATTGAAATAGTTGATTCCCGCGGGACAGTTGTTATGCATCCAAATCCGGATCAGAGCAACATGGCAGATGTCTCATCCTTACCGGCAGGATATTATCAAATTCGTGTTGCCGGTAAAAATGCAGTTTATACGCAGTCGTTTGTCAAGCAATAGCCACCAGTTATCAGCCCCGGCGTTTTAACTTCCAATAAGGCCCCGGGCTCCCACGCGTGAGGGATAGAAGCGGTATCCTTTGAGCGTTATTATTCAGCGCTCAAAGATACAAGCGGATAGCCCGACCGGTTTTGTTTTCAGCGCAGGCCATAACCTGCGCTGAAAACAAAACCGGGTACGCCCTACAGAAAAAATATCAAATGTAAAATAGCATTCTCTTACAAAATATTTCCAGCTTCCGGTGTATCAAACCCGCCCTCTCCGACAACAAATCCCCATTTTTAGGGATATGATTTCATCTGTTGAATGTGTAGTTTTGCCATCACGGTTGAAAATGACTCAACCGGATGAAAGGAAGTGTGACTATGAGGTTGTCAGACCTGAAAAGAGGACAAAAAGCTGTTGTGCTGGGAGTTTCCGGGAATTCGGAGATATCCAGGCGCCTGATGGAAATGGGCTTTGTGCGGGGTAAAAAGGTGCAGAAAATCAAATCCGCACCCTTTACCGAGCCGGTTGAATACGATTTGTCCGGCTTTAAAATCACCCTGCGTATGAATGAGGCCGCGCTCATCAGGGTGAGTACCGATGAAGACAATGTACAGGAACAGGAACCGGAGGGTGAGCTTTCTTTCTCTGAGGCCCAAACCAACGGGCAAGCCAAGGGTAGAGGAAAATCCTTTGTTATTGCACTCGTTGGTAATCCCAATTGCGGAAAAACCAGCATTTTCAATCACGCTACGGGTGGCAAAGAACGTGTTGCCAATTATTCAGGTGTTACTGTAGCTGCCAAAGAAGCCTGGCTCAAAATCGGTGATGTCAGAATCAAGGTAGTGGACCTTCCCGGTACGTATTCTCTTTCCGGGCAGTCTCCCGACGAGCGTTTTGTTGCCGATTACATCATCAATCATACACCGGATATCATTATCAATGTTCTGGATGCCAGCAATCTTGACCGCAACCTTTATCTCACATCCCAGCTCAAGGAAACCGGCATCAAAACCATGGTGGCGCTCAATATGTACGATGAGCTCAAAACCGATAAAGCTACCCTGGACATTAGGAAATTTGAGAAATACCTGGGCATACCTGTGGTTCCAACGGTTGGCAAAGAGGCCAAAGGTGTCAGAAAACTCTTTGTGAGGGCAAAAGTTTACAATGAAGAGCCTGTTTTTATTGCCCGCTCAGCGCAGTTGCTATATCCCTCGGAAATTGAGTATGCTGTGCAGCGTTTTACGGAAAAAACCGCTGATATTGATCTGGGAAGTCGATTTACGCCACGGTTTTATGCACTTTCCATACTTGCCAACGAGCCTTTTGTGGAGGATATGCCGGTGGTGAAAGAAAACAGAGAGAAGTTTTCACAGATTCGCAGCGATATATACAAGGAATACTGCGAGTTCAGCGAGTCCGAGGTGTCACGCAGAATTGTGGAAAAGCGCTACAGTTTTATCCACAGCATATTGAGCAAGGTGTATATTTCGGGCGAAAACCGGAAACAAAGTATATCACAGCGTATTGATTCTGTGTTGACGCATGAAAAGCTTGGTCTGCCCATGTTTTTTGTCTTTGTCTGGTTGATGTTTTTTGTCACCTTCCGGCTTGGCGAATATCCGATGAACTGGATTGAAAGCGGCATGGGCAGGTTGGGATCTATGGTACACAGTGGTATGCAGGAAGGTATGTTCTCTGACCTCATTGTCAATGGTGTCATCGGCGGGGTAGGAGGCGTACTGGTGTTTTTACCCAGCATCATGATTCTGTTTTTTATGATCAGCCTGATGGAGGATACCGGCTATATGTCGCGTACAGCCTTCATTATGGATAAAGTGATGCAGAAGGCCGGACTGCACGGGAAATCATTCATTCCCCTGCTCATGGGCTTTGGTTGTAATGTGCCGGCCATTATGGCCACACGCACCATTGAAAATCAGCGCGACCGTATCCTTACCATGATGGTCATACCTTTTATGTCATGCTCTGCGCGGCTTCCGGTGTATGTGTTGTTCATCAGTGCATTTTTTCCTGACAGCCAGTCCATCATTCTTTTTGCCATTTACGGCATCGGTATACTTGCTGCTTTTTTGACATCCAGCCTGCTGAACAAAACCGTGTTTGCCAAAACTGTGAGTCCGTTTATTATGGAAATGCCGCCTTACCGCGTTCCGGGAGCAGTTCCCTTGTTGAAACACACCTGGTACAAGTCAATGCATTTTATTAAAAAAATGGGAACCATTATTTTTGCGGCATCGGTGATTGTGTGGGCTCTGGGCTATTTCCCACGTGATAAGGAAATAATTCAGAAATATGATCCCAAAATAGAGCAGTTATCACAAGCCTCAGAAATGGAGATGACTTCAGACTCCCTTAAGAGCGTTCAAAGCAAAATCGGTAGCCTGGAAAGCCAAAAGCAGGCCGAGTTGCTGAAAAATTCCTACATCAGCCGTATGGGTAAGTTTGTCCAGCCTGTGTTTGAACCCATTGGTTTCGACTGGAAAATGTCCGTAAGTGTACTTACCGGCGTAATGGCCAAAGAGGTTGTGGTCAGTACCATGGGCGTGCTATACCAGTCTGAAGAGCACAACGAATCCGAAAAACTCAGTCTGGTGGACCGACTGCGTGAAGAAGCTGCCCGCAATCAAACGTCGCGTCTTACTTATTTTGCCTTCCTGGTATTTGTTCTGCTTTATTTCCCCTGTTTCGGAACCATTGCTGCCATTCGCCGTGAGATAAAATCCAGAGCCTGGATGACCTTTGTTATTCTCTTTCCCCTCATTCTTGCCTGGGTAGTCAGTTATCTCATTGTGCTTGTCGGAGGCTTGTTTTAAGCTCACTACCGCGTTTGGCAGTGATTTCCCCGGGGCATTAGCCCTGTCCCTCAGGCCGGGGTGGTAAAAGAACATGAAAGATGGAATGGGCTTTAGCCCTG
>JBKGYK010000100.1:0-7727 GCA_046546095.1 Bacteroidales bacterium | reverse complement strand
TGTGACCCACTTGGGCAGCCTGATTTCAGAAGGCAGGCCACTTGCTGCATCTGGCAGGTGGAGTATGGCAACAGGAGCAAATTATAATCCGGATATTACCAACTTGACAGAAAAGAGATAAAGTATCCTTTGACAAGATGTCTTAATGATTTCATTATCAAATATTTTGTTTAAAATCAAACAATAGGCAAAATCCATGTGTTATAGAACAAAGTCGTTAATTATTTACCAATTAATTAATTGACGATCAATTTGAATCAACAATACAAATAACACCTCAGCATAAAAAAACTGATGGTATTGAAAAGAGAATGAGTTTAATAACGGAAGTGAGATGAAAAACACAAAGCAAAAAAAAGGTATTAAGATTATAGAGAATGTATGGATTCCAATGAGTGATGGAATCAGACTGGCAGCCAAAATATGGTTGCCAGCAGAGGCTGATGAGAACACACCGGTTGCAGGCATTCTTGAATATATTCCCTATAGAAAACGTGATACCAAGGCTATTGGAGACCATAAAATGCATTCATATTTCGCAAAGAAAGGATTTGCAGGTATCAGGGTAGATTTAAGGGGTAGCGGAGATTCTGAGGGGGTTCTGCGTGATGAATATTTGCAACAGGAACTGGATGATGGAATGGAAGTCATAAAATGGATTGCTTCCCAAGCATGGTGTAATGGCAAGCTTGGGATGATTGGCATCTCATGGGGAGGTTTCAATGCATTACAAATAGCAGCATTGCAGCCGCCGGAACTGAAAGCCATTATCACTGTTGCCTCTTCAGACGACAGGTATGCAGATGATGTGCATTATATGGGTGGTTGCATGATCTCTGACAATTTATCCTGGGCATCGGTCATGTTTGCCAACAACAGCTGTCCTCCGGACCCTGAAATTGTCGGTGACCGGTGGAAGGATATGTGGCTCGAACGCCTTGAAGGAAGTGGCCTGTGGCTCAAAAAATGGCTGGAGCATCAATACCGTGATGCCTATTGGAAACATGCTTCGGTATGTGAAAACTACGAGGCGATACAATGCCCTGTATTGGCTGTCAGCGGATGGGCTGACGGGTATTCAAACACTGTTTTCAGATTAATGGAAAACCTCAATGTTCCTCGCAAAGGAATCATAGGGGCATACGGACACACATACCCGCACATGGCAGGTCACGGGGCTTCGTTTGATTTCCTGGACGAATCTGTGCGTTGGTGGGATCAGTGGCTTAATGGCATTGACATGGGTGTGAAAGATGAACCGATGTTGAATTTATGGGTACTTGATTCTGTTTCACCCTTATCTTCTGACAGACCGGGCAGATGGATAGATGAGAATAATTGGCCATCAGCCCATGTAGAAAACAAATCATACCCTCTTGATAGCCTGAGGATAGCATCCCGAAATCTACCATCAACAGAAACAGAGTCATTGAAGATCAAGAGCCCGCTCAACGTGGGATTGTTTGGAGGCAAGTGGTGTTCCTATTCAGAATCCACTGATCTCCCTACCGACCAAAGGGAAGAAGACGGAGGGGCTTTGGTTTTTAATAGCCCGGTACTTGAGGAGGATTACGAAATTCTGGGAAAACCCGTATTAAAACTAAGGTTAAAATCTGACAAGCCTGTATCTCAGGTAGCAGTAAGAATATCAGACGTGGGAACCGATGGCAGGGTTACGCGTGTCACCTATGGCTTGTTGAACCTAACTCACCGGGATAGTCACGAAAATCCAACGGAACTCGAACCGGGAAAAACTTATGATGTAAGTGTTCCGATGAATTACATTGCCCAGCGTTTTCCTGCGGGTAATCAAATCAGAATATCTATATCCACATCATACTGGCCATTGGCCTGGCCTGCCCCGGAACCTGCAGAACTAACAATATTTCCCGCTGACAGCAAATTGATCTTGCCAAAAAGGGATGCGAGAGAAAAAGATGTCTCTAAAAAACCCCTAAAAAAACCCGGGAAACTTGAAGAACTGGATACCACCTTGCTGGTTCCTGCAAAAAGGGAATGGGAGGTGATAAGAAACCTTGCTAACAACAGGGTACGCCAAAGAATTAAAAACAACGATCCCCAGTATGTACTACATCATACAAATACGGAATTGAGGAAAGATGCGCTGGAGGAATATTCCTACAATAACAACAAGTACGATACGGTAAAAGGCGAAGTGTCTGCAGTGCGCGAATTCCGCAGAGAAAACTGGAATGCCAAAACAATTACGAATACCATCCTCACCTCAACGCGTACCCATTTCATCATCAGGGCAACCCTTGATGCTTACATCGGGGATGTCAGATTTTTTAGTAAATCCTGGGATGAAAAAATAAAAAGAATGTTTGTTTAACACTAAAACCGATTGCGTTTTGAAAAAGAAAAAAATATTTATCATAGGATTGGACGAATTTAATTTAGAAAAACTGAAAAATTTGCCAGAGGCAAAAGATTGTGAATTTCTACCGGCACTGAAATTTGATGAAATACGGGGAGTTGAAGATTACTGTATTCCTGATTTACTTAAAAAAATTGACAAACGGATTGAAAAAGCTGGACGTATAGATGCTGTGGTAACCTATTTTGATTTTCCCTGCTCGGTACTTTTGCCTATCGTGGTTGAAAAATATGATCTCTATGGACCTTGCCTTGAAAATATCATGAAATGTGAACATAAATACTGGAGCAGACAGGAACAGCACCAGGTTATACCGGATAATATCCCTGGATTCAAGGCTTTTGATCCTTACAACAAAAATGCTTATGATGAAATAGGTTTCACTCCGCCTTTCTGGATTAAACCAATAAAATCATACCATTCATACCTGGCATACAAAATAAAAAGCAAATCGCATTTTTATGAATGTCTGAAAGAGGCACAGGAATACATTGATTATATGGTAGAACCTTTTACGTGGATAATCTCAGAATATGATTTGCCAAAGCACATCAAGGAATTAAAAGAAACCATGTTTGCTGAAACTGAAGTATCCGGCAATCAATGTACCGTTGAAGGATATATTTATGAAGGTGAAGTTATGATTTATGGAATAATCGATTCCGTTAATTATGACAATCACCCCTCCTTCGCCAGATATCAATATCCATCAACATTACCCCATGAAGTGCAATACAGGATGTCAGAACTTTCACGTCTTGTGATTGAGCAAATCGGCTTAAACAATACCCCATTTAATATTGAATATTTTTACAACAAGGATAAAAATCAGATCAACCTGCTTGAAATCAATCCCAGAATGTCACAATCTCATGCCGACATGTTTGAAAAAATCCATGGGATATCCCATCATCATGTTATGCTGAACCTTGCACTTGGCAGAAGGCCTGATCCTATGGCACCTGAGGGGAAATATGAAGTGGCGTCTCACTTTATGTTACGGCATTTTAAGCCAGGAACAGTGAAAAAATCTCCGACAGACAAAGAAATTGAATATGTCCAAAACAAATACCCTGACATGGAATTAAGGATCAATGTAAAAAAAGACATTTCCCTGGATGATCTGCCTGATTACAATATTGACAGCTACAGTTATGTACTGGCAAATATAATGTTGGGGGCAAAAAGCCATGAAGAATTAATGAATAAATACGAGGATGTGGTTAATAATTTAAGCTTCGAAATCGACGATGATGATGACTAGAAAATCATGCTTTATGCGATCCAACATTTCCAACAGATTTCTCAGCTAACTGTACCTGCCTGCATTGCAAGCAGCTTCAGGGATGATGACTTTTTAAAAAGCTTGGTGATAAGTCTATCAGCATACCTTTGTTTTACCCAAATACCAGAAAACATTTTGCATAAAGCTTAACCGTTTAACTATACTCACAAAATATTCAAATGAAAGAAAGCACCGTTTTACATCTGAGATCAAAGCCGTAAAGAAAAATCTTGATACTGATAATATCATTAATCAATTTGAATATGATAAGCATTCATAATCTCCAACAGGCATTTCATTTTACAGAAAATAAGAAAAGCATGAGCTGTTAATAAACAAAGATTCAAAACCCTAAACAAAACCTACTCCCACTCTATTGTGGCAGGCGGCTTGGAGCTGATGTCGTACACCACACGGTTGACACCTTTCACACGGTTGATGATGCGGCTGGAGGTTTTTGCCAGAAATTCATAGGGCAGATGCACCCAGTCGGCGGTCATGCCATCTGTGCTTTCCACGGCGCGCAGGGCAACCACCTGTTCGTAGGTGCGCTCATCGCCCATCACACCAACAGACTGTATTGGCAGCAGAACAGAACCTGCCTGCCAGACCTCATCGTACAGACCGTCTTCCACCAGCCCGCTGATGAAAATATCATCAACATCCTGCAAAATGCGTACTTTTTCTGGTGTGATATCTCCCAGAATGCGAATTCCCAGTCCGGGACCGGGGAAAGGATGCCTTCTTAAAATGGCATCGGGTACCTCAATGGTTTTACCAACGCGTCGTACTTCATCTTTGAAGAGCGAACGCAATGGTTCCACAACTTTCAGGTTCATTTTTTCAGGCAGCCCACCCACATTGTGGTGAGATTTGATGGTCACAGAAGGACCGTTTACTGAAACCGACTCTATCACATCCGGATAAATGGTTCCCTGGGCCAGCCATTTTACATTCGTTATTTTGTTGGCTTCTTCATCAAAAATCTCAATGAACATCCCGCCAATGATTTTTCGTTTGCGTTCGGGATCAGCTTCCCCGGCCAGGGCACTGTAAAAGCGGTCAGCAGCACGTACACCAATCACATTCAGGCCAAGGTCTTTGTATGAATCCAGCACCTTTTCAAATTCATTTTTTCTGAGCAATCCGTTATCCACAAAAATGCAGGTCAGGTTTTTACCAATGGCTTTGTGCAGCAAAATCGCTGCAACAGAAGAATCCACACCACCGGACAAGCCCAGCACCACCTTATCGTTTCCAAGTTGCTTTTGCAAACCTGTAATGGTTTCATCCACATAAACTTTTGGTGTCCAGTCCTGTGAGCAACCGGCAATGTTTACCACAAAGTTCCTCAGCAGGATTTTCCCCTCTTTGGAGTGATACACCTCGGGATGAAACTGTATGCCATAGGTGTTTTCATTCTCCACTTCAAAAGCTGCTACATTCACATCCCCAGTACTGGCAATTACCCTGAAATTATCAGGAATACTGTTGATGGTATCACCGTGCGACATCCAGACCTGACTGCCTTTTGACATGCCCTTCAGCAAGGGATGTTCTGCAATAAAACTTTTCAGATTGGCGCGGCCGTATTCGCGGGTATTGGAATAACGCACATCACCACCAAAATGATGAGCAATGTACTGAGCCCCATAACACACTCCCAGCAGCGGCAATTTTCCTTTCACGCGGTCAATATGCGGCACCGGAGCTCCCTCATCCAGCACGGAAAACGGCGATCCACTCATGATCACAGCCTTGATGCTTTTATCTTCCAGCGGAATTTCATAGTTGAAAGGATGAATTTCACAATAAACGTTAAGCTCACGTACTTTTCTGGCTATCAATTGTGTATATTGTGAACCAAAATCTAAAATCACTATCTTTTCGTGCATACAGAAGATTTTTTCGCAAAGATAGAATATTTGCTTGAAAGATTTGTGATTTATTGTTTGTTGTTTGTGATTTGTGATTTGTTATTTAATAAGTGGGGCGTGCCCCGCCAGCTGGCGGGTCGGGCTATCCGCTTATATCTGCGAGCGCCTGAAAAAGGCACTCGCAGGATACCGCTTCTATCCCTCACGCGAAATCCAGGCCTTCGGATGAAATAAATATGCGGGGAATCACCTGTTACTTACCAGTTAATGTACCAAAAGGAAATACAGGTTTGGAAGCAAATGCTGCCATCCCGGATATTTTGTTTATCTTTGCACCCAAATTAATTAACAGATAAGGCTATTCCCACCTTTTTTACCGGGATAAAAGAAAACGCGAATGCAATTTAACAATCTCGGGATCATTGATCCCATTCTCAAAGCGCTCGAAGATGAAAATTACCACGAGCCAACAACAATCCAGTCAAAAGCCATCCCCCACATCATAGAAGGAAAAGACATTCTGGGCAGTGCCCAAACAGGCACAGGTAAAACCGCAGCTTTTGCAATACCTATACTCCAGCATCTGGAGGAAGAAAAACAAGGGCGAAAATCCGCCCGTAAAATCAAAGCATTGGTTATCACTCCTACACGGGAGCTGGCCATTCAAATCGGTGAAAGCTTTACCACTTACGGAAAATACACCAATGTAAAAAACACGGTAATTTTTGGTGGTGTAAATCAGGGCAAACAAACCAATGCTCTCAAACACGGCGTTGATGTTCTGGTAGCAACACCAGGCAGACTGCTGGATTTAATGAATCAGGGCTTTATCCATCTGCGTGATGTGGAATACTTTGTACTTGACGAGGCCGACCGAATGCTTGATATGGGTTTCATTCATGACATCCGAAAAATCATAGCCGTATTGCCCCAAAAAAGGCAATCTCTCTTCTTCTCAGCCACCATGCCAAAAACCATTGTTGAGCTATCACGGAAAATCCTAAATAAACCGGTCAAAATACAGGTTGCAGCCCAGTCATCAGCAGCTGACACACTGAAACAGCATTTGTATTACACCAACAAACCGGATAAAAAAGATTTGCTCCTGCATATTTTGCAGGATCAAAGCATAGATCAGGTATTGTTGTTTTCAAGAACCAAGCACGGAGCGGACAAAATAGCACGCAATCTGCACAAGGAAAAAATCAAATCTGCAGCCATACACGGCAACAAAAGCCAAAATCAGCGGCAAAAAGCCCTGGAACAGTTTAAAGCCGGGAAAATCCGGGTACTGGTGGCAACCGATATCGCTGCCCGTGGCATCGACATTGACAAACTGGCTTACGTGATAAACTACGACATTCCCAACGAATCCGAGACCTATGTCCATCGTATTGGAAGATCTGGCAGAGCAGGTGAAAACGGCACAGCCATTTCATTGTGTGAGCCTGAAGAAAATACGTATGTCCGGGACATTGAAAAACTGATCAAACAAAAAATCAATCCTGTCAAAGACAATCCATTCCCCCAAACAGACACACCAATGACCATCAGAGAGAAAAAAGAGTTTGAAAAAGAAAAGGCACGACGCAAGCAGGAGTTTTTTGCCAATCGCAACAAAAACAAACAACACAGACGCAGGTAGTTAAGAACCTCAACACCAGGCCTTCACAATTTTCAGGCTCCGGAAACCGGTTGTTAATTCTTAAACCTATTCGTCAGTTTCGTTTCTGTACCGGTAAAAATCGTTATCATAGTATCTGTCCAGTTTTGATGGCTTATCTTCAGAATACGGACCGTATATGTCACAGATTTTATCCAGATAATGAGTCTCATAAGACTCCGGCAAGTGTAAATTCCGGATTCGGTATTTGGCATCTTCTTCATAGAATGGCATAAAGTCCTGAGGACTGGCAAAATCATCTGAGCCATCTGACAACATCCAGAGCAAGGACTCCCTTTCTTCTTTAAGAATTGCCTCGGCTATTGCTATTTTCTTTTCTAAACGCATGCATTGCAAAAATACGGCATTCATACAATTTACACCAATCAATGAAGGATTTTTCCATTCAATAAAAAAATGCAAGACCCTGTCTCCCTTCTCTCTCTGTGTGTTACGCTATTAGTCGTACAGTCCGCCTACCGGATGTGATAAACTCACCTGCAA
>JBKGYK010000099.1:0-7854 GCA_046546095.1 Bacteroidales bacterium | reverse complement strand
AAAGTTCTAAAAAATATCAGGGCGGTTAGCTCAGTTGGTTCACCTGCCTGCCGGCAGGCAGGGAGCATCCCGAATTCTCCGCCGGCAGGCGGACAAGACTTCGGGAGGGTCATAGGTTCTCAGAGAAAGAGAATAGGATTCGAACCAGGGTTGATCGCAAAGTTCTAAAAAATATCAGGGCGGTTAGCTCAGTTGGTTCAGAGCACTTGGTTTACACCCAAGGGGTCATAGGTTCAAATCCTATACCGCCCACAAACTATAACCTCACAGAAATGTGGGGTTTTCTTGTTTTAAGGGGTATGAGTTATTTTTATGTTTTATTTTCAGAAAAGCCTGACAGGTATTATTATGGTTCTTCAGATGATGTAAATTCACGTTTGGTAAAGCACCTGGAGAATCACAAAGGTTTTACAGGTAAGGCAAAAGACTGGAAGCTGGTTTATACAGAGGAATACGACACAATTTCCAAAGCCGGACAGCGGGAGTTACAGGTAAAGCGCAAGAAAAATCCCCGGACTTAAAAAGATGCTTCTCCTTTATAACCGCAGAAAATTACATTAGGTTGTTTCCATAAACGCCAGAATGGTATCGGTAATGTATGTTTGCTGCTCTTCACTCAGCTCCGTATGCATGGGCAGTGAAATCACTTCTTCAGATAGCATGTCTGTAACGGGGAAATTCTCCGGCAGGTGATCAAAAGGCTCAAATGCTTTTTGAGCATGCAAAGGAACAGGGTAATAAACAGCACAAGGAATATCATGATCCAGCAAATAAGCTTTCAGGGCATCACGACGCCCGTTTTTGATACGCAATGTGTATTGATGAAAACAATGGCTTGACCAGCTCACACGTTTGGGCACCTGAATATCGGGATGAACGGAAAGAGCAGCATCGTAACGGTCTGCAGCCCGAATTCTGGCTGCATTGTATTCATCCAGATGTGGCAATTTTGCCAGCAATACGGCTGCCTGCATAGTATCCAGACGGCTGTTGACTCCGATGCGATCGTGGTAATACTTTTTCTTTGATCCGTGATTTACGATGCTCCGTATTTTTTCGCTCAGCTCATCATCCCGGGTAAATAGTGCACCACCATCGCCATAACACCCAAGGTTTTTGGATGGGAAAAACGATGTACAGCCAATATGCCCAATGGTACCAACTCTGGCCTTTGTGCCATCACTGAAAGTGTATTCTGAGCCAATGGCCTGAGCGGTATCTTCAATTACATACAAATTGTATTTGTGGGCAATCTCCATCAGGGCTTCCATATTTGCAGCCTGACCGAAAAGATGAACCGGTACGATGGCTTTTGTCCGGGGTGATATCTGTTGTTTTACCTGTTCAATATCCAGCATGAAGCTGTCTGGGTCCACATCCACCAGCACGGGCTTGAGACCTAACAAGGCAATGACTTCTACTGTTGCTATAAATGTAAAATCCGATGTAATCACCTCATCTCCGGGTTCCAGACCCAGCGCCATCATGGCAATTTGCAATGCATCTGTTCCGTTGCCACAGGGAATCGCATGTTTACTACCCATATAATCAGCAAGCTCAGATTGAAACTGCTTAACCTGTGGGCCGTTGATAAAAGCTGTATTCTCAATAACCTCTGCAATTCCACTATCTACTTCTGATTTTATTTTCTGATACTGAGAAGCAAGGTCAACCATTTTTATTTTTTCCATAATCCAATTTTTTACGAAAATAAAGAATTAACTTAATACTAAAAAAACAAGGTCAACTGTTTCTCTATCAAACCTTCCTTAGAGTTTGAATATCCAATGTAAAAACACCTCAATTCACTCAGAAACAGGCAGATTATTACCAGGTCTGTATACGATCACAAAAAACGGGCTGGCAGCATCATCTAAGCAGAAAAGCCGGACAGAAAAAATAATGTCATATTTCTATGGTGGCTTTATGCACTATGGCATAATAAATTAATTTTTTCAATGTCGAAAAATCATTCAGCATAATAGAATTTTAGTAGGTTTGAGTGTTTGTTATCTCAATAATTCGTCGTACTTTTACAAGTTCCAAGACAAAGGTGTATGACAGTTTTAGACCACATAAGAGAATTGCTTTATACTGAGGATTGTGTAATAATCCCGGATTTCGGAGGCTTTGTTGCCAATTACAGGCCAGCTAAAATTGATTTCAAAACTCAGGAAATGCATCCTCCGGAGAAGCAGATTGCATTTAATGAAAAATTACAAAACAATGACGGTCTGCTGATCAACCGAATTACTTCGGCTGAAGGAATTTCGTACGAACAGGCTGAACAAAAAGTAAGAGCACTCGTCCGTAAACTCCGCACATCACTAAAGACAGGCAAAGAGGTAAAAGTACGCGAGATTGGAAGCTTCAGAATGAAAAAAGGCACCCTGCATTTTGAGCCTGAGAATTCCATTAACTACCTGCGCAATTCATACGGCATGGAGAGCTTTCATTTCCCGATGTTACAAACACCTGCCAAACGTGTTTCAAAGCCGGAAAAACGTATGGAACCTGTAACAAAGCAACGCAGAAGACCATCTCTGGTTCCCTTACTGATAGGCTTACCAATTATCGGAGCTCTGATATACGCACCTTTTTATTTTGAAAATCAGGAAAGCCGGAACGTATACGGTAAAGCCGGCATGGAAATCTCCATGGATATGACAAAACGGCTGATTTCGTTGAATGCCGCAGACTTTGACCTGGAGCGTAAGCAATTGAGTGAGGCTGTAGAAGAATCAACTACCGAAGCTCCTGTTAAGTCTGAACCAAAACCAGAACCTGCAACTGAACCAAAACAAGTAACAAAACAAGCCAGCGGAAATTTTTACGTTATTGGTGGCAGCTTTGCTTCTGTTGAAAATGCCAGAGATGTCGTTTCCAAATATGAGATACTGGGATATGATTGTGAGATTTTACCAACAGATAATGGCATGAATCGTGTCGCCTTGAAATCATTTGAATCCTGGAGTACAGCTCATCAGTCACTCCCGAAAATGAAAAGCACCACCGGCAAAGAAGATTTGTGGATATTACAAAATTAACTCTTTACATCCATCACATTATTGAAAACCAGCCCCTGCAAGGCTGGTTTTTTCATATTTATCCTATCCTTTAGTGAACTAATCCGCATCAGAATAACAGTGCAATTTTTCCCATTCCGTTTTTCAATTTATTTAAACAAGATCGTGTTCTCCATTGTACTGTTTATATGAAAAACACCGATTACAAGGCTGTGATACTGGATATGGATGGTGTAGTTACCAACACGGCCACACTTCATTTCCAGGCATGGAAAGACATGTTCGATAAGTTCTTACAATCAAAAAAGGATGCCGATTTCAAATCATTGCAACAAAAAGACTATAACACTTACCTCGATGGTGTTGGTCGTTTTGAAGGAATACGCCGATTTCTAAAATCAAAAGATATCACCATTCCCGAGGGCACACAAGACGATGATGAAAACAGTGATACCATTTATGGCCTCGGAAAGCGCAAGAACCGGATTTTTCATGAACTATTGGATAAAAAGGGTGTAAAAGTGTATCAGGATGCACGGGATATGATAGCAGCCTGGCATCGCATGGAAATTCCGGTGGCTCTGATTTCTGCCAGCCGAAATTGCAAAAAAATACTGGAAGCTGCTGATTTACAAGACACTTTTGATGTGATCGTTGATGGAGAAACAGCCGAAAAAGAAAACCTGAGGGCAAAACCCGAGCCTGACATTTTCATCGCAGCAGCCAAACGCATGAATACAGAACCAGAAAATATCCAGCTTGTCGAAGATGCAGTAGCTGGGGTAAAGGCTGGGGTAAATGGAAACTTTGGCCGTGTTGTCGGCATTGCAAGAAACGATGATGCCGGCAATTTACAAGAAGCAGGTGCTGATCTGGTAGTGAATACTCTCGCTGATTTATCAGAGATACTAAACTGGCCAAAAGACCTTCCTTCCGCACTCAAAAATACAAAAAAGATAGAAGAAACCATCAGGCGCAAAACCCCATTTCTATGCCTTGATTATGACGGAACTCTGACACCCATTGTCTCAAATCCACAGGATGCACAGCTAAGTGATGAAGCCGGAAAAATCCTGAAAGACTTGTCTGAACAGATAAAAGTAGCAATAATCAGTGGCCGGGACAGGGCTGACCTGAAATCTTTGGTCGAAATTGATACAGTGTATTACGCCGGCAGCCATGGCTTTGATATTTCCGGCCCCAATAATTTACAGCTTGAATATGGCCCGGGTAAAGAAGCACAGCCCGATCTGAGTAAAGCTGCAGACAATTTAAAAAACCAACTGGCTGAGATCAAAGGTGCCGTAGTGGAACGCAAAAAATACGCCATTGCAGTACACTACCGCAATGTCAAGCAAGATAAGCACAAACTTGTTGTGGATGCTGTCAGAAAGGAAGTGAAAAAGCACACAAAACTGAAAATATCGGAGGGAAAAATGATTCGTGAACTAAAACCCGATATTGACTGGCACAAGGGACAAGCACTAAACTGGCTGGAGAATAAAATCATGCAGAAAAATAAAAAAACGATACCTTTTTATCTTGGCGATGACATCACTGATGAAGATGCATTATGGGAAGTATACAACAAACATGGTGTGGGTATTATTACCGGCAATCCGGACAGACTCACTGCCGCCACATACCACCTGGATAATACGGACCAGGTACATGATTTTCTGGCCTGGCTAAAAAAATATTTGGGATCAACAAACACTAAATTCAGATCATGAAAAATTACAGGATCATATATGAAGGATGGGATCCGAAAGAACAGAAGCTTCGTGAATCGCTTTGTACATTAGGGAACGGATATTTTGCAACACGCGGAGCAGCAGAAGAGAATAAGAACAATGACTTCAATTACCCCGGCACCTATATTGCGGGCGGATTTAATCGTGCCAAAACAGATATTGCCGGAAAAACCATTGAAAATGAGGATTTCGTAAATTTCCCGAACTGGCTGTATCTTAGTTTCCGTCCCGAAAACGGGAAGTGGTTGAATCTGGAAGAATACAATGTTGATCATTACAGGCAGGAGCTGGACATGAGGCACGGTTTACTTATTCGTGAGTTTACTGTCACTGATCAGCAGGGCCGAAGAACAAAAATCAAAAGCAGCAGGATGGTAAGCATGCGGGATAAGCATATGGCAGCCATTCACTGGGAACTGACTCCAAAAAACTGGAGCGGATCCATAGAAATATGTTCAGCCATTGACGGAACAGTAATCAATGCTGGTGTGCCACGATATCAGGAACTTGAAAACCATCACCTGGATCCTCTTTTTACAAAAAAAACAGATTCAGACAGCATTCTGCTAAAGACAGAAACCAAACAATCTAAAATCGCAGTGGCTGAAGCTGCACGCACACGTATCTATCATGATAATGAACAATCCACACCGGTCAGAGAAACCACAAAGAAGAAAAATCACATTGCGCAGCAATTGCGCTTTGATGTTTCAGAAGAGAAAACTTATGAAATAGAGAAAATCATTGCCTTGTACACTTCCAGAGATAAGGCAATTTCTGAACCTGCACTTGAGGCAAATAAAGCCATCATGCGCAGCGGGCGATTCAGGGATTTACAAAACAGAAACGCACATACTTACAAGCGATTGTGGAATCGGTCGGATATTGTAATCGGAGATGGAGAAAAATACCAGAAGCTGGTAAGACTGCATATTTTCCATGTTCTTCAAACAGTTTCCATGAACAGCATAGGTGAGGATGTAGGTGTACCGGCCAGAGGTTTACATGGTGAAGCATACCGTGGTCATATTTTCTGGGATGAGCTGTTTATTTTTCCATTTATCAACCTGCGCTTTCCCAAACTTTCAAACAATCTTCTCAACTATCGCTTTTACCGGCTGAAAGAAGCACAGTATGCTGCCAGAGAAAAAGGTAACAAAGGGGCAATGTTCCCCTGGCAAAGCGGCAGCAACGGGCGAAAAGAAAGTCAGGTAATCCACCTGAACCCAAAATCAGGACGATGGATTCCGGATAACACACACATGCAGTATCACATCAATTCTGCCATCGCTTACAATGTATGGAATTATTACCTGTCTACCGATGATCAGGAGTATCTGTATTTCTTCGGAGCGGAGATATTTCTGAACATAGCCTCTTTCTGGCAGAGTATGGCAGTTTTCAGTGAGGATAAACAACGCTATGAAATCCACAATGTTGTTGGCCCGGATGAATACCATACTTCATTGCCGGACAGCGATGAGCCCGGACTAAACAACAATGCCTACACAAATGTAATGGTCGCCTGGGTAATGAAAACGGCGCTCGAAATTATGGACCTGATCGGTGAAAGCAGAAAACAGGAATTTCTGGCAAAAATGCCGTTGGATGAAGAGGATCTGGAAACATGGGACGAAATCAGCACCAAAATGTATGTCCCTTTTATTGATGAGGATATCATAGAACAATTTGAAGGCTATAATGATTTAAAAGAGTTTCCCTGGGAGGAGTATCGGAAAAAATATGATAATATTCAGCGCCTGGATCGAATCCTGGAAAGTGAGGATGACACTCCAAACCGCTATAAAGCAAACAAGCAGGCAGATGTCCTGATGCTTTTTTACCTGTTTTCTTCAGAGGAAATTTCCAGAATATTTCACCGGCTTGGCTATAACATGGATGAAAACAAAATCATCAAAAATATTGACTACTATCGCAAACGCACATCCCACGGGTCGACTCTGAGCCGCCTGGTTTTTTCCTGGGTATGCAGGAAATACGACAAGCAGGAAGCATGGGAAGACTTCGAAAAGGTGCTTATCAGCGATTTTGAAGACATTCAGGGAGGAACCACCCCTGAAGGAATCCACCTTGGAGCCATGGCAGGTTCGCTTGATATGATTCAGCGTGGTTTTGCCGGGCTTCAGGTTAAAGACAAAGCCCTATGGATAAAACCGGACCTGCCAAAGCCCATAAAAAAAATATCCATGCAAATAAAATATCATGATCATTGGATTCATATTACCATTAACAAAAACACCCTGAAAGTATCCTTTGAAGAAGGCAGAGAGAAAAAAGTAAACATTGGGGTGATTGATAAAATCTATGAATTTGAACAAGGTAAAACCAGGGAATTCAGGCTCAAATAAAAATCCTCAACATAAAATCAGCTTTTTGACATCAAATGTGATCATCAAAAAGCTGTATTTTCTGTTCTGATTGATACAGACTTAACCTATGGTAGTGTTATCTTCAACACCGCTCACACCTTTAGTATTCACCGCAAGATCATAAGCCTCTCTCTTAATAACATAATGGGATACCACACCACTAAGGTACACAACACCATTTTTTACTTCAATGTGAATATTATCTTCATCAACAAGATTGTTACGGCGGTATGCTTCACGGATATCTTCCCGAATGACCTTATCGGCAATGGAATAAAGCGGCCTGACTATCAGCTGATTATCGATCGAAACAACACCATTCACACTGCTGGCCAGGTTTTCAGCCACATGATGTTCTCGGAATGATTTAACCCCACCCCTGAGGGTAACCAAACCATCTTTAACATCAATGGTGATATCCTTTTCATCAATCTGATTGTTCCAAACCAACTTTTTTTCAATATTATCCGTGATTTCAGAATCACCAGGTTTTCCCATTTCATCAGGGATACGCACTTCAAGTAAATTCTCAACTCTCAGAACGTTGGGAATCTGATATGCATCCCGCTCTGCTGCAAGCTTTGCAGAAAAATCAGGAACAGTTCCTGTAAGGAGAACCTTACCGTTTTCCACACCAACACTGACTTCTGCAGCATCAATGCGGTCATCCCATTTCAACTGATC
>JBKGYK010000098.1:0-8230 GCA_046546095.1 Bacteroidales bacterium | reverse complement strand
GTGGATCCGCTGCCCACGGCTTCTGCCGGCGGCAGTGAAACCATCTGCTCCAACGAATCAGCTACGGTCAGCGGTGCATCGGCAAGCAACGGAAGCATCGACTGGACACACAACGGCAACGGTTCCTTATCTGATGCGACAACACTTACACCAACCTACAACGCTGTCAGCTCCGATGCCGGAAACACCGTCACACTGACAATGAGCGTGACAAGCGACAATGCATGTTCACCTGAGACAGCTACAGCATTTTACACCGTGAATATTGGTTCTGGCACAACCGCACCGAATTTTGTTTCTTCAGATGAGAACAATTTCTGTGAAGACGATGCCGGCACAATGAATCTGAGCGCAACAGGCGGTTCAGGAGTTGATGTACACTGGTTTACGGGATCCTGTGGCGGGACAGAAATTGGCACAGGCAATCCCCTAAGCATTTCCACACCAACAAGCACGACCACGTATTACGCCCGGTGGGAAAACTCCTGCGACGTTTCATCCTGTGAAAGCGTAACTGTAAACGTTGCTGAACCACCAACAGCACCGGCATCAGCAACATCAGACATCAATGATTTCTGTGCTGATGATTCCGGAAATATTGAACTTTCTATAAGCGGAGGCTCCGGCAACACGGTGGAATGGTTTACGGGCAGTTGTGGTGGCACCTCAGTGGGTACAGGAAACCCATTGGTTCTCCCCTCCCCTGATGTCACTACCACGTATTATGCACGCTGGACCAATGTTTGCGGAAGCAGCTCCTGTGTCAGTCATACCGTCAATGTAAATCCACTGCCTGAAGAACCAACTGCTGCCTTAAGCGATCAGGCAGAAGTCTGCGCAGATGATGCAGGTCAGATAAACCTGAGTGTAAACGGCGGTAGCGGAGACGATGTACACTGGTACACAGGCACATGCGGTGGCACAGCCATTGGCACCGGAAATCCGGTAAGCATTGAATCTCCGGATGTAACTACTACTTACTATGCCCGCTGGGAAAGCACATGCGGTGTATCATCCTGTGAAACGGTAACGGTAGATGTCATTGAATTGCCCACAGCACCGGATTATGTATCATCTGACGATAATGATTTCTGCAACGGTGAAAATGGGAGTTTCACTCTTTCTGCTTCAGGCGGAGGTGGTGACAATCTGCGCTGGTTTACAGGCAATTGCGGAGGAACTGAAATTGGCACCGGAAGTCCCTTAAGCATGAATATACCTGAAGACAACACTGTTTATTATGCACGCTGGGAAAATGCCTGCGGTGTATCGGACTGCGAAAGCACGGAAATCAATATCATTGACCAGCCAACAGATCCCACATCAGCAGAAGCAGATGTAACCGAGATTTGTGCTGACGACAACGGCAATATCAGCCTCAGCCTCAACGGTGAAAACGGTGGCACAGTTCACTGGTATTCCGGCAGTTGTGGATCTGTAGCCGTCGGAACCGGCAACCCGCTGAGCATAGAAAGCCCGACAAACACAACCACCTATTACGGACGGTATGAAAGCAGTTGTGGTATTTCCGGATGTGCTTCCGTGACAATACATGTTACGGCAGTACCGGAATCTCCCGCTTCAGCGGAAGTCAACATAAATGACTTGTGCAGCAATGCAGGCGAAACCATAGAGCTGAGTCTTACCGGGGGATCCGGCGGAGACGTTAACTGGTATACAGAAAGTTGCGGAGACACCCAAATCGGGACAGGAAATCCCTTAAGCATCAGTCAGCCAACGAGTACCACCACCTACTACGGACGCTGGGAAAACAGTTGCGGGGTATCTGCCTGCCAGAATGTAACAGTAAATATTCTTCCGGCAGCCGATGCCGGCATTGAAGCAGCCGGTCCGTTTTGTGAAAATGATGATCCCCTTGTTCTGACTGCTGCAGAAAGCGGTGGCACATGGAGCGGCCCCGGAGTAACAGCCTCAACAGGATTTTTTGATCCGGAAATTGCCGGCCCGGGGGAACATCTCATCAGCTACACAATCGAAGGCAACTGTGGCGACAGTGATGAAATCACCATAGAAATTCTGCAGGCAATGAATGCGGAAATAAAATCTGAAACCAATTTTTGTTCTGACGATCCTGCTTTCATGCCCAATGTAGTAATAGAAGGTGGAAGCTGGTCAGGCAGCGGCATAGATGAAGATACCGGCATTTTTGATCCGGCAGAAGCCGGCCCTGGTAATCATCAGATTATCTACAGCTTCAACGGCCTTTGCGGTGATGCTGACACAGCAATTTTCACCGTACATCAGCGTGCCGACGCCAGTATTTTTGTTGAAGACAGTGTCTTTGTCAGCGATACGGCCATTCAGCTTGTGGCAAACAATCCGGGAGGCATATGGACAGGAAACGGTATTGACGAATCCACCGGCGAATTCAATCCTATGGAAGCCGGTGAAGGACTGCACACAATTTGGTACACCTTTGATCAGGTGTGCGGTGATACAGACAGCACAAAGATTGTCGTACTACCGGAAGCCGTTGATGACCTGGTGATACCCACAGTATTGACGCCAAATGGAGACGGTTACAATGACACCTGGCGTCTTCAGGGAATCAGGGACTTTACCACGGTTCAAATCAATATTTTCAATCGCTGGGGTGATGAAGTATTTACTTTTGAAGGCACCGGCAACAGCTATACAGACCAGAAAAACCAGTGGGATGGAACACGCAGGGGGAAAGATTTACCACTGGGATCTTATGTCTATATACTTGAGATCAATCATACAACAACTTATAAAGGAACAGTAACATTAATCAGATAATAAAAAAACATCATACTATGAAAAAACTCACTTTATTACTCGCATTGGCATTAATTGTTGGCTCAGCAACTGCTCAGCAATTACCACTTTATTCGCAGTACATGTTCAACAGAATGTTGCTAAATCCTGCTGTTACAGGCAGTGAACAGGGAATACCAATTTCCCTGGCTGCCAGGCAACAATGGGTGGGCATTGAAAATGCTCCATCCACACAGGTTTTGAGTGCACATACACTTTTAAACAATGGTACTATGGGAGTTGGCGGCATGATTTATTCCGACCGTTTTGGTACAGAAAACCGCATCGGAATACAAGGCAATTATGCATATTTTTTACCGGTATTTGATGATTCCAACCTCGGATTTGGCCTTTCTTTCCAGATGTTTCAATACCAGCTTGATTACCGGGATATGGTAGCTCTGGATGAAAACGATCCGGCCATCAGCACGTACAGCCGTGAATCCAGCTGGCTGCCTGAAACGGATTTTGGTCTTTATCTGTATAACGACAGGTATTTTGCCGGCCTCTCAGCAAATCAAATGATAGAATTGCCCGTAAGAATCGGCGGCGAAGAAGTGGAGCTCAACAGGCTGGCACGACACTATCACCTGATGGGAGGTTACAAATTTGATTTGCAGAATGATTTTGAAATTGAACCCTCTGCCTTGATAAAAGGAACTTTCCAAACCCCCTTTCAGTTTGACCTCAATGTGAGAGGTATTTATCAGGAATACTACTGGCTCGGAGTATCATACCGTACCGATGGCAATATCGTGGGTATGTTGGGCATGAAATATGAACAAATTGATTTTGGGCTGGCAGTGGATTTTGCCACTTCCAGCATCCGCAGTTATCAAAGCGGTTCATTTGAACTTTTTGTCAAATACACCATTCCCAAAAAACCGAACAGCAAACAAAGATTTTTTTAGCAAAAGTTTTTTTCATAAGCCAATACCGGGATTGGTATCAGATGATCTGTCTGATATCGGTTCCGGTTTTTTGATAAGTCCTCCCCTACATTCCTTCCTGCTTGAACCCCTGCTTTCATCAGAAGATATTATGCAAAATAATCCTGATTTATTTTTCAATTTCCAATGAATCAGGCAACCAATAATAATGACACAAAAAGAATAAAACCAAAATGAACAGTATCCGGCTAAGGATAAACCTCTTTTTGCATCAACTATGGTAACCAAAACTGATATATCATGAGTATAGTAAGAATTAAAAAACAAGGCATTTTATTGCTTGCAGCAATGCTTATTGGCATGAATCTGAGCGCCCAGCTCAAAGTTAAACCAAAGGTAACGAGTATCACAGACGGCCACGAATTCGTGATGGTAATCAAAGCAAATGAAAAATTTGAAAAACCGGAAAGGGTTGTAATGAATGATTTTACAGCATCAGAAGAAGCTTTCGATCCCAACAAAATCGATAGTTACCCGAAATGGCGCTTTGATCCGTTAACCATCAGAGATCCGAAGACTGGAGAAACCACGCGCCATGTAGCCATTATCAACGTGGAAACCGGGAAATATTACCATTATAACACCAGTAACGATAAAATGAAAAGCGAAGAAGAATTTAAAAAAGACACCGAAGAAAAAGATGACGGCAGCTTCAAAGATTACTGGAAAGCCATGCAGTATTATTTTCATCCGGAAATAAAGAATAAAGATTATATCTGGTTCAGAATACCCAATAAAGAAAAAAGTACCTTGGTGATCACACCCGGCACATGGAAAACAAGAGAAGTAAAACTGGTATTAGCTAACTATAATTCGTAATTCTATGAAAAACATAATAAAAACAATCATAATTATTTCCTGTTTTGTGATGTCAGGAAATCTGCAAGCTCAGAAAATTATAACATACAAATTACAGATGCCTTCAGTCATTCTGGAAAACGGAGGACCCATCTATGTTGATAATCTTGATAATCCAAACCGGGATGCCAATACAGGCCAGTTAAAAACGGAATTCAGAAATGCCATGATTAAAGGCATCAATGCAGAAGGCCTGCTGGTAGAAGATGGATTGCCTACACTCAATCCCTGGATGACAACAAAAATGTATGAAACAACAGAAAATGAGGAGGAGGCCAATTATATCATCACCGGTGAATATGAATATAAAACCAACACAAACAAAGGTCATAAAGCTCACAAAACTGAAGAAATGCTGGAAGATGACAAATTACCCATTCATTTTTATGAATATAGTGTCAGCTCAAGTGCTAACCTAAGCGGCAAAATACAGATTGTAGATAACAATTCTGACGAAATCGTCAAAGAATACACTTTTTCAAAAGATAAAGGTGACTCAGAGAGTAAATATATGAAAAAACCACGCCTGACCTCACCTGCAAATTTCTTTAGCAACCTTAACAATGCTGTTATCGCCGATTACAGGTACATACTCAACCCGGTAAAAAGGGAGTATAAATACAATTTTCCCAGGCTTATTCCAGATGACAAAAAATACAGAAAGCCGTTTAGAAAGAAACGCAGAGAACTGCGAAAACTCGATAATGATGACAATGTGAAAGAAATGGCCAAGGTAATTTTTGAGATGCAGGAGTTGGAAGACAATAAAGATGTCAACCTGGCAATTGGAATGTGTTATGAGATTATCGGAAATTACACAAAAGCCAACAAATATTATGAAGTATCCGGAGACAGTGATGCTCTGGCACGAATTAAAGAACAAATTCAAATCAGAGATCAACTGGAAGAGTTTGGTGTGGAAATTACCGAACCCGAACTCTGATGCTTATCTGTCTAACGTAAAAACACAGCTCTCTCCGGGCTGTGTTTTTTTTTGTTACAGCTCTTAATCAGCGCTGATAGCATTTTCATTGTAAATCACAGGCAGACAGCATCACTCCTTAGCCCAACACACGACAAATTATCAGAATATTTTTTTCCCGAAGCCAAAATCATTGTGCAGTCAAGCTTACCATTAGGAAGTAAATCTTCGAATTAATGTTATGGCAGAATACAAAAAAACATGCCCTGTCATAATTTGGTTTCAAATTCAATGTTTTAATGCTACATTTGTAACCAACAGCAAAATTATGAACACAGAGTTATACATTGCCCGTAGAATGCTACGGGGCGAGAAAAACAAAGGCAACTACAGCCGGCCTATTGTCAACATTGCCGTTACAGGGATAGCACTCGGGCTTGTGGTTATGATACTTGCTGTTACCATTTTAACCGGTTTCAAACAGGAAATCCGCAATAAAGTAAGTGGTTTTGGCGCACACCTGCAGGTGACGAACTATGATAACAGCAGCTCATTTGAAACACGCCCGATCACAGAAAAACAGGAATGGATTGAACCGGTATCCAAACTTGAGGGAGTCGAAAACATTCAAGGATATATCACCAAAGCCGGCATTATCCAAACCGAAGAATATCTGCAGGGAATTATGCTTAAAGGCATTGATACCGATTTTCAATGGAAATTTTTCAAACAACAACTTGTGGACGGGCATGTCCCTCAGATTTCGGACAGCAACAAAACCAATGAGGTACTCATATCCCAATACCTCGCCAATCAACTCATGCTCTCCGTAGGTGATGATTTGCGCATGTATTTTATTCAGGAACCCCCACGGATGCGTAAATTCACAATTTCCGGCATTTATGACAGTGAACTGGAAGAACTGGATAAAATATTTGTTTTTGGTGATATTAAGCATCTGAGAAAACTCAACAACTGGAAAGATGACCAGATCAGTGGATTTGAAATTCTGATTGATGATTTTGACAAACTGATAGAAATGGACAGGAAAGTAACCCGGATTATTGGAAACAACTATTCTCCTGACCGGGAAACCCTCACTGTAAAAAACATCACTACAAAATACCCACAGATTTTTGACTGGATCAACCTGCAGGATACCAACATGTGGGTTATCCTGATTTTAATGGTACTTGTTGCAGGTTTTAATATGGTAAGCGGTTTGCTAATCATCATCCTCGAACGTGCCAACATGATAGGCACCATGAAAAGCCTGGGAGCCACCAATTTCACCATACGTAAAATATTTTTATACCATGCCGGATTTCTCATTACACGGGGCTTACTCTGGGGCAATCTGATCGGAATCGGATTGTGTGTACTGCAACAATCCTTTGGTCTCATTACACTGGATCCGGCTTCCTATTACGTATCAACCGTTCCGGTCAACCTTAACCTGCTCCACCTGCTGATTCTTAATATCGGAACCATGCTGATAACTGTGCTCATGCTTATTGTTCCATCCATGCTTGTAACAAGGATAAGTCCTTCGGAAGCAATGAATATTAAATGATTATGATAAAACTTGCAGGGCTTGCCACCGCTCCGGTGATTCTGATTCTCTTTTATATTTATCATCGTGACAAATATGAAAAAGAGCCATGGTGGCTTTTGTTGCTGAGTTTCGCCGGAGGTGTGGCCATTGTTTTGCCCGTTATCTGGTGGGAAACCATTATGCTGCGGCTTACTGAATATTTTTACAGTTTTGAATGGCAATATGCCTTCGTCACATCTTTTGGTGTGGCAGCACTCTGCGAAGAAAGCATGAAACTGATTGCACTCCTGTTGATAGTCTGGCGGAGCAATTATTTTAACGAAAAATTTGACGGCATTGTATATGCTGTCTATGTATCACTGGGATTTGCTCTGGTAGAAAACATCATGTATGTTACCGGCGGTGGCCATCAGGTGGGCTTAACACGCGCATTGACAGCGGTTCCTGCCCATGCAATATTTGGCATTTCCATGGGATTTTACCTGGCCAAAGCAAAATTCACCAGCCGTGGCAGATGGCGAAAACTGCTGCGTGCATGGCTTGTTCCCATCATCCTCCACGGCACCTACAATTATATCCTGATGTCGCAATCAAATTACCTGTTGCTGAGCTTTGTACTTTATGTCATCGTTTTATACCTGTTGGGCTTTAAAAAAATGCGGACTTCCAGCCTCGCTAGTGTTTTTCGAAATTAGACCATTGCTCAACCCATTTCCATTCCAAACACATGCCGGCTTAAGGCAGATTACTGTAAAATCCACATGATTTTCATTTGGGCAGCCAGAGCATGATACTCTCCATCAGGCATGCTCTCTGCCTGCGGCCTGTATCTTGCCTGTGGTATGGCGGCTTTTGTCAGCGCCGGAACAGGAGTTTCTCCGGTCACTCTGCCCCGACGCACAAAAGCACGCCATACCACAGGCAAGGATGCCGGCCTCCGTCAGGCTGCAGGAAAACCACCCGTCTGCCATGTTTTCTCGCATTACAGATGATAAATGAATGAATTCACTTCCGATTCATAGCTTTTTAATAAACCAACAAACAATTCCAAACTGAGCCATATCCGTCGCAATCTCTCCCTTTTCTGCCGATTTTTGCCATGTAAAGAAAAAATATGCAATTTTCTTTTGGTAATATGAATTTCAT
>JBKGYK010000097.1:0-8366 GCA_046546095.1 Bacteroidales bacterium | reverse complement strand
AAATTGTTTTAATGTTGGTTTGTCATTATCTACTATTAGTATAGAACGTGTTTTTAGTATAGAACGTGTTTTTTGTAAAAAACGTTGCCTGAGTATTGAAAAATATGCCATCTCATATGCAAAATTATGTTTGCATTATTTCAAATAAAAAAAACCACCCCGGTATCTGAGGTGGTTTTGTATGCTTATGTTAGATAAAAATTACGCTTTGTACTGCAGCATTTCTTCATAATCAATGGAATAAATCTGCTGAGCAAGCTTTGCATTTTCAGATATTGCATGCGTAAGGAACAGACGGGCTGAGTGGTAGTAATCTTCATTTCTTACAGCATCCCTGAGCAGCAGGTATGTCATGATGATGTTTCCGGCCATTTCTACCAGCCTGCGGGCATGGAAATCCACCAGATCACTGTTTTCTTCCACTTTTTCATTTTCCTTGTTTACCCATTCCCAGGCGTTTTCGTATTCTTTCTGAAGGGTTTTCAGTTGTACGATCTGTGCTTTAAACTGCTCGGGGTATTCCTCAGAGGCATAAGCTTCCATTTGCTTAACAAACAAACCGGTACTTACACCGCGGATAGCAGCTACAACCTGAAGCTGAGTGGTTCCTTCGTATATGTTGGTAATACGGGCATCCCTGTATATGCGTTCGATGGGAAAATCTTTCATATATCCTGCACCGCCGTGAATCTGTAATGAATCGTATGCGATTTCATTGCAATATTCACTGCCAAACATTTTGGCAAGGGGAGTGTAAACATCTGCCAAACGGTTGTAGGTTTTCATTTCTTTTCGTTCTTCCGGTTCCAGTTTGCGCTCCTCACTCAGGTGTGTATAGGATTTGTAAACATCCACAAAGCGGGTTGTTTCATACAGCAAACTGCGAATGGCATGAGTTTTGGCCTTCATAGTGGCCAGCATTTCATACACGGGAGGGAATTTGTTGATCAAAGTTCCGAACTGCATGCGCTCAGATGCATATTTTTCTGCTTCACGTAAAGCTGCTTCGGCAAGGCCAACAGATTGGGCTGCAACACCCAGGCGGGCGCCGTTCATCAGAGACATCACGTATTTGATAAGCCCCAGGCGACGGTTACCAACCAGTTTGGCCGGTGCATTGTCAAATACCAGCTCGCATGTTGGTGATCCTTTAATTCCAAGTTTGTTTTCAATGCGCCGTACTTTCATGCCTCCGTCTGCTTTGTCATAAACGAACAGGGAAAGACCCCGGCCATCGTGTGTTCCTTCTTCGGAGCGGGCAAGTACCAGGGCGATTTCTGCATCACCGTTGGTAATAAAGCGTTTGACACCATTGAGATACCACTTGTCATCTTTCTCGTTATATGTTGCTTTCAGTGCTACAGCCTGCAGGTCAGAACCGGCATCCGGTTCTGTCAAATCCATGCTGGCAGTTGCACCTTTATTGAAACGGGGGAGGAATTCCTGTTTAATTTCTTCGTCAGCAAATTCGTTAATGGTTTCAGCGCAGTCCTGCAGTCCCCAGATGTTTGCAAAGCCGGCATCAGCTCTGGAAACAATTTCTGCAGCCATGACATAGGGAACCATAGAGAAGTTCAGGCCATCGTATTTGCGGGGCAGGGACATACCAATGACACCGGCCTGGGCCAGTTTGTCGTGGTTTTCCTGCGTGCCGCGGGCATAAAATACGCGGTCGCCTTTGTGCTGAGCACCTTCCTGATCCACGGATTCTGCATTTTCTGCAATTACATCACCACTGATTTCACCAACGATCTCCAGTACTTTTTCGTAGGAGTCCATGGCGTCTTCAAAATCAGCAGGGGCATAATCATATTTGTCTGCGTC
Source organism: Bacteroidales bacterium (assembly GCA_046546095.1). Classification (GTDB taxonomy): domain Bacteria; phylum Bacteroidota; class Bacteroidia; order Bacteroidales; family ML635J-15; genus JAQIBY01. The sequence goes on along the minus strand of JBKGYK010000097.1, from coordinate 6,542 downwards.
CTTATATCCGTCTTCCTTGATCCTGACGATCTTTTCCATCATGGGATGGTTGAAGTGGAATTTCAGATCTTTATTGTCATTATAAAAGTTTGCCATTGTTTTCAGTTTTAAATTTACTTGGTGTTTTTGTGATATGCTTCTATCATTTTTGGTATGATATCATTGAGATCGCCGTGTATGACATAATCAGCCACCTCATTGATGGGAGCGTCAGCATCTGTATTGATGGCGATGATCATGGCAGATTCCTTCATACCGGCAGTGTGCTGGATCTGACCGGAAATACCACAGGCAATGTACAGTTTGGGGCGAACGGTAACACCGGTTTGCCCGACTTGTCGCTCATGTGGAGCAAATCCTGCATCTACAGCCGCCCTGGAGGCAGCAACTTCGCCACCAAGAACATCTGCCAGTTCAAACAGACGATCGAAATTTTCTTTTGATCCCACACCGTAACCACCGGAAATGATTATCGGAGCATTTTTGATATTGATCTTGCTTTCTTCAATATGGCGTTCAATGATCTCAACCACAAAGTCTTCATCATTCAGGATGGCTGACGCATCAACTGTATTTTTGCTGCCTTTGTATGCCGGATCAAAAATCTCTTTTCTCATCACACCTTCACGCACGGTTGCCATTTGCGGACGGTGATCCGGATTGATGATGGTAGCAATGATGTTACCGCCAAATGCAGGACGAATCTGATAAAGAAGGTTTTTGTATTCCGTATCGGTTTTTTTGACGTAATGGTCACCGATAACAAGCTCGGTACAGTCGGCTGTAAGTCCGGATTCCAAAGCACTGGAAACCCGGGGACCCAAATCACGACCTGTGCTGCTTGCACCCAACAGAACTATCTGTGGCTTTTCTTTTTTGAATACGTCAACAGCAATTTTGGTAAAGGGCAGGGTAAGATAATGTTTTAGCCGTTTATCTTCTGCAATATGAACTTTATCCACACCATAGGGGTAAAGCTCCTTTTCAATGTCCTTGAGTTTATCTCCGATTACCAGTGCTTCCAGTTTTACTCCGAGTTGTTCAGCAAGCTGTTTGCCTTTGGTCAGCAACTCCAGAGATACATCGGCTGGTTTGCCCTGTTCGGTAAGTTCAATAATTACACATATATTGTTCATAGCATTTCAGTTTTTAACCAATGGTGTGATTTTCAATCATTTCTTTCATTAACTCACTGATCTCTTCGTAGCTGTCTCCCATTTTTCTGGTTTCCCTGGCAGTAAATACCACATTTTCAATCTTCTTCACCTTGGTAGGACTGCCGGAAAGACCGAGTTTTTCAGTATCAGCCTTTACTTCATTGACATCCCATTCTTTGATCTCAAGGTAAGGCTTCCTCTGAATCATGCTTTCGTAATCTCTGTCTTCATTCTGAAGCTCAGAAACGGTACGGGCATGTTTGTACTTCATGGTAAGCTTTGCATGGCGTGTTCTGCATTCCGGAGCAGAACCGGTTACCGTTACTACCATCGGGAGAGAAGATTTCACAAGCTCAACGCCATTTTCAAGACGTCGCTTAATTTCAATGCTTTTGTTGCTGATGTTTGTGATTTCCTCGGCATAGGTGACTTGTGGCCATCCCAGTTTTTCGGCTACCTGCGGGCCTACCTGAGCGGTGTCCCCATCAATGGCCTGACGTCCTGCCAGGATGATGTCAGGCTTAAGTTTCCTGGCTGCCATTGCAATGGCATAGGAAGTTGCAAGAGTATCGGAACCTGCAAATGACCTGTCGGTTAGTAATACACCGCAATCCGCACCCCGGTACATTGCCTCCCGGACAATTTCTGCTGCACGGGGTGGACCCATAGTAAGCAGTGTTATGCTGGCATCATACTTATCTTTTATTCTCAAGGCCTGTTCAAGGGCATTGAGATCTTCCGGATTGAAAATCGCCGGAAGTGCACCACGGTTTACCGTGCCGTCTGCCTTCATCGCATCCTGACCAACATTTCTGGTGTCAGGTACTTGCTTTGCTAAAACAAGAATGTTCAGTTTCTTCATGCTTGTCATTATATTCATGTTTAGGATGCGAAAATAAAAAAAAAGCCCGTCTTTCTGCCCCAAAACATGTAAATATAAACAGGATGAAATCCCGTGAAAATTGATAATCGTTAACTTATCACTATCAATGGCTGAATTCAAGTAAAATTCCTTAACTTTATCGTCAAATTGTGAAATATGAAAACGAATAAAATTTTTTGTCTTTTAGCAATACTGTTTGTATTTGTAGCTTGTGGCGATAATCAGTCTGAAGAAATTACGTTTAAAACCATTGATCATGCTGATTTTAAGCTTATCTTGCCTGAATATATGGATGAAATGGAGGGACTTAATCAATATGCTGTTCTGGAGTATGGTGACCGGGATAAAAACCTGTTTTTGATTGTTCTGAGAGATGAAAAGGAGGTTTTTCTGGATTTGCTGTCAGTTGCAGATACTGTAATCGACCAAACAGATGTGCATGATTATACCAAAAAAATCGCAGAAATGATGAAAGAAAATTCTGGTATTTCTGATTTTACAGTGATTGATACAACAAAAAGAAACGACTGGAGTACCGTCTTTGCTGAGTTTTCCGATAGGGTTGACGGCAAGGACTATTATTATCACCTGGGCATCACAGAGAGTGCCGGGTACTTTTATCAGTTGATGTTTTTTACACCTGAGGCCAAAAAGAAGAAATTTATTCCCGTCATGGATAGCTCCATCCTCAGTTTCCAGCCGCACACCCGTCTGGAATGATTTTTTTATGGTAAGAAAAGAATGATTTTGTCATTCCGGATATATTTGTGTATTTTTACAGGGAAAACCAATTATTGTTCCTATGAAAACTTTTGTAAAACATGTAAAAGTCCATGCTTTCCCGAATCTGCGAATCCTTTTGCTTGCATTGTTTTTGGGTATTTTCACTTCCTGCTCGGTGCAGTTTGTATCGGATTATAAAAAAGAAATATCTGATGAAGTAACAAGCCTGATGAAAGATATCGATCTGTTTTACCTCAGGCTGATGGAAATGCCGGTAGAGGAAAGAGAATACGATGCTTGCGTTAGTTATTATATTGATATTCAGGCCGATTTGCATTCCCTGTATTACAAAAATAAAGTCAGACCTCTCAATGAGGAGAGCACAGAAAACTGTTTAATTGCTCTTGAAAAGTGGAAAAAGTACAAAAATCGTCATAAAACTGACAATACCCTCAGCAATGCCAATATTGAACTGCAAAACCAGTACATGCAGAATATGCTTTATTATATTCTGGTAGCCGAAGAAGCCAAAAAAGATGAATCAAAAGATAAAACGGATAGACAATGAATCACATGCAACCTGAAACAATTGTAAAAAAGATGTTCACCGCCCTGAAAGATAGTCTGGGCGAAGAGTATGACCGGGCAGAAACACAAGTGAACAGTATTCTGAAAACAAAAGAAGCCAGATTAAAAAACCTCAGCGAAAAACGTCTCCATGGCGAAATATCCGGGCAGGAGTTTCAGTCATATATTGAAGATGAAAAAGACATGCTCATCATAGAGCTCAATACATTGCAGGTAATAGGGAAAGCATCAGCCCAGCGTGCTGTAAATGCCGCACTGGGTGTTTTTAATGATGCCATTAATAAAGCATTGAAAGCCTTGTAATATGTTGGTTGCGCTCAATTTACAGGAATGGACGGAGCTGCTGTCGGTTATCATGTGGCCCCTGGTTGTGATCGCAATACTTCTTATGTTTCGCAAATTTATTATTGCCGGTTTCAGCAAAGTGAAATCATTTCGTGTCAGGGATATTGAAGCGGAGTTTTATGAAAGGGAGAAAGAGTTGACTGAAACGGAAATCATGCCATTGCAGGATGAAATCACAAGCCTGGAAAACCGGATTGAGGCTGTAGAAAACAAGATAGATCATCATGAAGGATTGACACAGAAGCCAGGAGAAGAACAGTCGGAGAGTGAACTCAGAGAAACGCTCAAATCTGTTCTTGGAGAGGGCCCGTATCGCTGGCGGAGTGTCAACAAACTGATGATGCTGAGTGGTGCAACTGCCCCTGAAGTAATAAAACAGCTTGAGAATGATCCGGATGTAATTCTTCAGCAAACAAGAGCCGGCAAGCAAATTGCACGATTGAAATCGAGATAATATTTTACATTTGTACTTGTATGACACAAGAATATGAAGAACTCAATGCAGCACGGATAGCTGCCAGATATGTGAACAGTACACAACGTCATGTTTTTCTTACCGGTAAAGCAGGAACGGGCAAGACTACTTTCCTGAAACAAATACAGCAGGAGACCCACAAGACTGCAATCGTCGCTGCACCTACCGGTATAGCAGCCATCAATGCAGGAGGCGTGACACTGCACAGCCTGTTTCAATTGCCATTGGGTATTTTTTTGCCCTCAAACCGCAATCTCAATGCAGGGGAACTGGACACTGAAATTGCCACACCTGCAAGCATTATGAAACATCTGAAACTCGGGAAAGTGAAGCGGAGAATGCTGCAGGAAATGGAACTGCTTATCATTGATGAGGTGAGTATGCTGCGTGCTGATATGTGCGATGCCATTGATACAGTCCTAAGGGTTGTCAGACGTAAACGAAATCTCCCCTTCGGTGGGGTACAGCTTTTGCTTATCGGAGATATGCAGCAATTGCCGCCTGTGGTGAGAAACCGGGAATGGGGTTATCTGAGCCCGTATTACAAAAGCATGTATTTTTTTGATGCCAGGGCTTTTGAAAACAATAAACCGGTCTATATTGAACTGGAAAAAATTTACCGGCAGCATGACCCGGAATTTATCCGTCTGCTTAACCACTTGCGGGATGATAGCCTGACACCTGAGGATATAAAACTGCTGAACAGGCATCACAGAAAGGATCTCAGTGCAGAAGAAAAAGAAGGCGCTGTTTCACTTACCACACATAACAGGCAGGCCGATGAGTTGAATATGCGAAAACTGAAAGAGTTGCCCGGAAAAAGCAAAACATTTACGGCAGATGTGGAGGGGGATTTTCCTGAAAGAAACTATCCGGTTGAAGATAAACTGGAGCTGAAAACCGGTGCCCAGATTATGTTTGTGAAAAATGATTATTCCGGCAATCAGCGTTACTTTAACGGCAAAATAGGAAAAGTGGCCGGAATCGCGACTGATGAAATTGTCGTGGAATTTCTTGACGGCAGTGAGCCGGTCATTCTGGAACCATACAAGTGGGAAAACAAACGATATAAACTCAATAAAAAAACAAACGAGATTGAGGAAAAAAGTATTGGCAGCTTTGAACAATACCCGGTAAAACTGGCCTGGGCAATTACAGTACACAAAAGCCAGGGCCTGACCTTTGACAAAGCCATCATTGATGTCTCACGTGCCTTTGCTCCGGGCCAGGCATATGTTGCTCTTTCGCGGCTGCGTAGCCTGGATGGGCTCATGTTGTCACGTCCAATGCCTGAATACAGCCTGAAACCTGATCAGGCTCTCTCTGAATTTGCCCGTGCCAAAAGCGATACCAGCTCCCTGAAGGAACGGCTCAGAACTGAGGCATTTTACTATACCCGGTCATATCTTTTTTCTGCTTTCGATTTTGATGAATTGATCTTTCAGATGAGAAACCATCTGAAGACTTATGACAAAACAGAGAATCGATCGGAAAAGCAGAAACATAAGGCCTGGGCAGAAAAACTGTTGCCGGATTTGCTGAATATTCAGTCAACAGGAAAGAAATTTCAGAAACAAATAGCCCGCCTGATGAAAGATGATGACAGTAGCAGCACTGAGGATCTGGTATATCTGAATAAGAGGGTAGGGGCAGCCTGTGATTATTTTGAACCTGTGTTAAAGAAGATTGCCGGAGATATCGCCGAAAAACGCAGTGAACTTGGGGGTATCAAAGGAGCCAAGCAATACCGTGGTGAACTGGAAGATATGGAGGGGTGGTTCATGAGTAAGCTGAGGCAGTTGTTAAAAAGCACAATACTGATGAAATCGCTGATTGAAGATGAGGAACCGGATAAAGCAGCCATGGATGCGGGAAAAAGCAAACTGTACACCGAGCAACAGATGAAAGGCCGTAAAACATCAAAAAAGGAACAAAAAACAAAAGACGGGAAAAAAGGAAAATCTCCTACCGTGGAAGTGAGCCTGGAATTGTATAAAGCAGGGAAAACCGCGGAACAAATCGCGGATGAGCGTGGACTGGCCATCAGTACTATTGAAGGACACCTAAGCCAGTGTGTTTCCAAAGGCCTGATTCCCGCCGGGGATTTTGTCGATCAGGATTGTATGGATGCCGTGGTAAAAGCCTACCATGATACGGGCAGTACCAAACTCAGTGATATTCGGGAAAACCTGGATGAAAAGTATACCTACAGTCAGCTTCGATATGCGCTTTCAGGATATTTTGCGCAACTGAAAGAGGAATAGGCAGGATCACTTAAGCATGCACCAGTAATGTGAAATGACAGATCATAAGTGGTCTTCCCGCATCATCTTTTTTACCATTTGCGTGTTTTCCGGAGAAGTAAGCATTG
>JBKGYK010000096.1:0-8850 GCA_046546095.1 Bacteroidales bacterium | reverse complement strand
GAGATGACACGCAAACCATAGACATTGCAAGTACGGATGATTACTCTGTCACCATTACAGATACACACGGATGCACATCCGCAGATACGATGACACTCATTGTCAATCCGTCTCCAGAGTTTGATCTTGGCAGCGATCTGGATATTTGCTCTTATAATTCACCATATACTATAGGTTCAATTCCGGGCATGGACGATTACGCATGGAATACAGGGGACAATACTGAACATATTGACGTAAATGCCAGTGGTACTTACACACTAACAATAACAGACAACGATGGATGTACTTACAGTGATTCGAGACAAATTTCCGTACACACTCCTCCTGCAGTTAATCTGGGTCCCGATCAGAGCATGTGTGAAACCGAAACACCTTTCACTCTGGATGCCGGTGTTGTTGGATCCTATGAATGGAATAACGGCGAACAAACACAAAGCACAGAAGTAAGTACAAGCGGCATTTATGCTGTAACGGTAACCGATGAGTTTGGCTGTACAAATACAGACGATATCAATGTCAATGTGGATTCAATGCCAAATAGCAGCATTTTATCTCACCCTGAACACTGTATTGATGAATCAGATTTTGATCTGCAGGCTGCAACGCCCGGAGGTACGTGGTCCGGTACTGGAATTACAGACACCGGTAACGGAACATTTTCACCTTCGACAGCCGGAGCTGGTGATTTTTGGGTAACTTACACATTAACGGAGGGAGAATGCACCTCTGTATCTGACATGGAACTGGTGGTACATGAGCTGCCTGAAATCAACCTGACAAATCTGATCAATCCTTCATGTCACGGTTATGATGACGGCAGCATATCTGTTAACAGCCCGGGAACAGACTCCCCTTCTTATACATGGTCAGGATATGGAAGCGGTGCACAACTTGACAATCTGACTGCCGGAAATTATACCGTTCTTGTCGAAGATGCATATGGATGCACTGACAGCAGAAGCTTTGAACTCATTGAGCCAGAGCCCGTCAGTGGCTACTTCATTGATGTAGAAGACGCAAGTTGCCATGGTTATGCAGACGGCTCGGCAACGATCATTGCAGAAGGCGGAACACCTCCCTTCAAATATGAATGGAATACCGGATGGTCATTACCCACCTTGAGTTATGCAGTTGCCGGCAACTATTCTGTTGAAATCATGGATGAAAACAATTGCATTATTACTGAAAACATCACCATCAATGAACCTGATCCAATTCAGGCCAATGAAACCGTAACTCCGGTTGAATGCGGAGTTCATCCCGGTGCAATCAGCCTAAATACTACAGGAGGCACCCCGGATTACACCTATACCTGGTATCATCCGGAAATGACAGGTCCCAATCCAACAGATCTTGCTTCCGGCATTTATACAGTGTCAATTGAAGATGCCAATGCCTGTAGCAAAGAGACCTCAATTACTGTGTACACAGAAGGCAATATAGATGTCAGCATCACAGAAGAAGAAAGCCTTGATTGTTATGGTGATGATGATGCGATTTTGCTGGCAAACTCCTCCAGTGGGGAAGAGCCTTTGGAATATAGCTGGAATAATGGAGCCCACACCAACAGTATTGACGGTTTATATGCCGGATTTTACAGTGCAAGCATCACCGACGCACTCGGATGTACAGGTAGTGACAACTACAACCTAATTGGTCCGGAGCCACTGGAGATCGATTTCATTACCGAATCAGTAAAATGCCATGGTGAAGAAAATGGATCTGTTTTGGCAATGCCATCAGGCGGTACATCACCATATGAATACAACTGGGAAGGAATGCACACAAGTGATACCCTTACAAATCTTTCAGCAGGCTCATACAGTGTTACAGTCAGTGATAACAACAACTGTACAACAACTGCAATGGCAAATATCCCTGAGCCCATGCCACTTCGGGCAAATGTTATGGCACAGGATATTCGTTGTTATGGAAACAATGACGGCAAAGCAGTTGCAGAAGCCTATGGTGGCACTACACCTTATAATTATGAATGGCATTTCAATAATCATATTTCAGAGAACAATGAAATAAACAATCTCAGGGAAGGATTTTATGATCTGATCATTGAAGATAAGAACGGATGTAGTTACGACACCAGCCTGGTTATATCTCAACCTGCTCCTATTGATGTGGATTACGAATTTGAAAGTCCGTCCTGCATTGGCAATGATGATGGCTCTATAGTATTTGAAGTATCCGGTGGAGTAAGTCCTTATTCCTATCTGTCCAATATTGCCACACAAAATCAACCGGATTTTTACGGTTTGTATGAAGGCAATTACGAATTCACAATTACGGACGCCAATGGATGTGAAGAAGAGCTTAACAGCATCGTTCTTGCAGACAATCCTGTTGATTGCATTCAGATTCCGGATGCTTTCACGCCCAATGGAGACAATACCAATGACACATGGGTTATTGAGAACATTGAGATGTTCCCGAATCATGTTGTTCAGGTTTTCAACCGATGGGGACAGGAAGTATATTTCAAAAAATACGGTGATGAGCCTTGGGACGGAAGATTCAAAGGCAAAAAACTTCCAACCGGTTCATACATTTATGTTGTTGATTTACATAATCAATACGAATCAAAAACAGGAACAGTAACCATAATTTATTAAATACTCTCTCTCATAAGCAGGAACGAGGAGATGATTGGCTCCTCGTTCTGATTTTAACTGAACTGACTACACTTACTGGCAGTATTATTTAAAAGCCTCGGTAAAAACCATTTCTTCCAGAGGTTTTCTAACGCGTTCCTGTTTTTCCATTTCCTGGAAATCTTGCGGCAACACATCAAGTGAGCCCTTGTATCCCACAGCAATCATGGTATGAGCTTCTAAGCCTTCAGGCAGATTTATGTTTTCTGCAGCTTTCTCAGGGTCAAACCCTCCCATTTGATGCATATACAGCCCCATTCCGGTCACCTGATTCATCATATTACCCACAGCAAGACCAAGATCATGGTAAGCATGTTTATAATCATTCCTGACAGCTGTCATAATAAGCAGTGGTGCGTTTTTTACCCATATCTGGTTAAATTCGACAAGACTGTCAAAAAGTTTATCCCAGGTTTCCTCGTTATCACGGGTTGCATAGATGAATGACCATGGTTGCTTATTGTATGAAGACGGCGCCCAGCGTGCCGCTTCAAACATAGCCTCAATTTTTTCTTTTTCTACCGGTTTTGAGGAAAATGCCCGGGGACTATAACGATTCTTTATCGATTCTAAAAGTTTCATATGATACACATTTTTGTTTCTCATCTAACATCAAAACGAGGATAATTGTTTACATTTGACAAAGTCCTGGATATGTGCATCTTACCAAAATGCCCTGCAACATAAATAATTTCAGGTTTTTTTTCTTACCTTTGGATAATTATTTAAAACACATAAAATTTATATAGTTATGGCAAAATTCAAAGGAGCTATCGTCGTCGACAAGGAGCACTGCAAAGGCTGCGGTGTCTGTATACCGGCGTGTCCAACTGATGTTATTTCATTGGCTAAAGCTGTTAATTCCAAAGGTTATAATTATGCTGAAATGAGCAATCCTGATGCATGCATTGGATGTGCAAATTGCGCAATTGTTTGTCCGGATGGAGTTATTTCAGTGTATAAATTAAAAGTTGCATAATTAAAAATCCTCATTACAATGGATAAAGAACTCAAATTAATGAAAGGTAACGAAGCAATTGCTGAAGCTGCAATTCGCGACGGAGCCGACGCTTATTTTGGTTACCCAATCACACCGCAATCCGAGGTTATCGAGTATTTAATGGCCGAAAAGCCTCATGAAAGAACGGGAATGGTTGTTTTGCAGGCAGAAAGTGAAGTGGCTGCGATTAACATGGTTTACGGTGCTGCCGGTGCCGGAAGAAAAGTCATGACATCATCATCCAGCCCGGGCATCAGTCTCAAGCAGGAAGGGATTTCTTATATGGCAGGAGCTGAATTGCCATCACTGATACTTAATGTCGTTCGTGGCGGACCGGGACTAGGAACCATACAGCCCGGACAGTGTGATTATTTCCAGTCAACCAAAGGTGGTGGACATGGTGATTACCGTCTGCTCGTACTTGCCCCGGCATCAGTGCAGGAAATGTACGACTTTGTTGAACTCGGTTTCGAGCTTGCATTTAAATACCGTAACCCGGCAATGATTCTTTCTGATGGTGTTATTGGTCAGATGATGGAAAAAGTGGAAATGTCACCACAAAAAGAAAGAAGAACCCCCGAAGAAATCATTCAGGAGTGTCCATGGGCTACAACCGGTAAACCAGCAAGCAGGGAAAGAAATATCATCACATCCCTTGAGCTGGATGCCGGAAGAATGGAAAAATTCAACCACAAGCTCATGGATAAATATGAGGACATGAAAGAAAATGAGGTCAGATATGAAACCATTGAGTGCGATGATGCTGACTATCTCTTTGTCGCTTATGGCTCATCTGCCCGTATTTGCCAATCTGCTGTTAAGCTTGCACGCAAAAAAGGAATCAAAGTAGGCCTGTTGCGCCCAATCACCTTGTTCCCATTCCCAACCAAACAAATCCGTGAATTCATTCCTCAGATCAAAGGATATTTATCTGTAGAAATGAGCGCCGGGCAAATGGTGGAAGATATTAAACTGGCTGTAAACGGAGAACGTCCGGTCGAACATTTTGGTCGCCTGGGCGGTGTTATACCGACTGCGGAAGAAATCGTTGAAGCCCTCGAACAAAAAATAATAGGAGGATAATCATGGCTGAAGTAAAAATTGATGACATCATAAAAAAAGAAAACCTTGTATACGAAAAATCCAGGGTAATGACGGACACACCACTACATTATTGTCCGGGGTGTGGACATGGCACTGCTCACAGGCTGGTGGCTGAAGTCATTGAAGAACTGGGCATTCAGGACAAAACCATTGGTGTAACACCGGTTGGTTGTTCCGTGCTGATGTATAACTACATGGATATTGACATGCAGGAAGCTGCACATGGTCGTGCACCGGCACTTGCTACCGGATTAAAACGCACCATGCCGGATAAATATGTCTTTACTTATCAGGGTGATGGTGACCTGGCAGCCATTGGTACTGCAGAAACCATCCATGCCTGCAACCGTGGTGAAGACATCACCTTCATTTTTATCAACAATGGTATTTATGGTATGACAGGCGGCCAGATGGCTCCAACCACATTGCCCAATATGAAATCATCCACCTCTCCTTACGGTCGCGAAACCGAAATGATGGGTGGCCCGATAAAAATGACAGAATTGGTGGCGCAACTTGACGGCACACATTACGTTACACGCCAGGCTGTTCATACGCCACGTCACGCACGTAAAGCCAAAAAAGCGCTGCGTCAGGCATTTGAAAATCAGAAACTCAAAAAAGGCACCTCATTTGTGGAGATTGTTTCCAACTGTAATTCAGGATGGAAAATGACCCCGGTAGATGCCAACCAGTGGCTGGTTGATAACATGCTGCCGTTCTACGAACTTGGTGACATTAAACTTGAAGGCGAATTAGTAAAAAAATAAAAATCAATCGATATGACTGAAGAAATCATCATAGCAGGTTTTGGTGGACAAGGTGTTTTATCTATGGGTAAAATTCTTGCCTACTCAGGACTCATGCAGGGACAGGAAGTTTCCTGGATGCCCTCATACGGACCGGAAATGCGCGGTGGAACATCAAATGTTACTGTTGTCATCAGCGATGAACGCATCAGCTCTCCAATTTTGACATCTTTCGATACCGCTATTATTCTCAACCAACCTTCACTGGACAAATTCGAATCCAAAGTTAAACCCGGTGGGATGATCCTTTATGATCCAAACGGAATTACACGTCCGCCGGAACGCAATGACATCAACATCTACAAGGTTGAAGGTACGGCCGCAGCTGCCGAATTAGGCAATCCCAAAACATTCAATATGATTGTACTGGGTGCGTATCTGAAAATCAAACCCATTGTAAAACTTGACAATGTCATGCAGGGACTGGAGAAATCATTGCCTGCCCGTCATCACAAACTGCTACCTCTCAATGAGAAAGCGATTAAGCACGGGCTGGAAATTTTGGAAGAAGTTCAAACAGCATAAGTTTGTAAAAACCGCCTCCGGGCGGTTTTTTTTACACATATCTTTTTTAGATTATTATGATCAAATTCCAGAAGTTTACCCTGGATAATGGCTTGACTGTCATCATCCATGAAGATAAATCAACACCATTGGTCTGCGTTAATACCCTGTACAAAGTCGGGGCTAAAAACGAAGACCCGGAGCTGACCGGCATGGCACACCTTTTTGAGCATCTGATGTTCGGTGGTTCAAAACATGCGCCCAACTTCGACCGCATTCTGGAAGAAGCCGGAGGTGAAAACAATGCCTTTACAAACAATGATGTCACCAATTATTATGACATCCTGCCGGCTACCAATCTGGAAACAGCACTCTGGCTTGAAGCCGACAGAATGCAAAATCTGAATCTGGATGAAAAAAGCATCGCTATCCAAAAATCTGTTGTAACAGAGGAATTTAAGGAAAACTATCTCAACCAGCCTTATGGAGATATGGATGCTATCATGCGCGATATGGCATTCAAAAAACATCCCTATCGCTGGTCAACCATCGGCCTGGCCATTGATCACATAAAAAATACTACCCACGAAAAACTTCTTGAATTTTACAGATCATATTATGCCCCGGGCAATGCTGTCCTTGTAATTGCCGGAAACATTGACTCCTATAAAAGCTTCGAACTGGTAAAAAAATATTTTGCAGATATCCCGGTTGGGATTATTCCTGAAGAAACAAGAATAACGGAACCTGAACAACTATCACAGCGTAAAACCATCAGAGAAGAAAATGTACCTCAGGATGCAATTTTAATGGGTTTCCATATGCCGGGTCGTCTTCACCATAATTATCATGCTGCTGACCTCATATCAGACATTCTGGCCAATGGTAAATCCTCACGTTTTTACGCAGGACTGGTCAGGGAAAAACAAAAATTCTCTGAACTTGACGCATACATTTGGGGCAGCACGGATCCCGGACTGTTTATCATTCATGGCTATCCGGCCGATGGAATTTCACTTGATGATGCTGAAAAATTCATATGGGAAGAAATTGATGCGCTCAAAGAGAACGGCTGTCAAAACAAAGAGTTGACTAAAGTCAAAAACAAAGCTGTTTCTGCATGGATGTTTTCCAATATCGCACTGAATAACAAAGCCTTCCATCTCGCCTATTTTGAAAACCTGGGAGATGTAGGCCTCATCAATAAGGAAGACAATCTTATCTCCACAGTTACACAGGAGCAGATCAGAAAAACAGCAAAAGAGATGCTGAACAGTAACAGTGCCTCCATCCTTAAATACCATGCAAAATAATGACACATCACAAGCCCAGAATTCATGAAATAACTACCTTCCGTAATCTGCCAGTACACACCTACAAACTGGATAATGGAATGGAAATTCATGGTTTTTACAATGACACGATCAAAGCCATGAAACTGGATTTCATTTTTGAATCAGGACAGGCTCTTCAGTCAAAAGCTTTCTTATCGGCTTTCACCAATGCCATGCTTCGCGAAGGCAAACAAAATGGCAAAAGCCAATCATTTGAGGAAACACTCGATTATTACGGTATTTTCCTGCAGCAAAAAATTGGCAGAAAATGGTCGGTATTTTCATTTTATCTTCCGGTAATGTACCTGGAAAACCTCCTCCCTGTAGCTTATGATATGCTTTTTGATCCGGATTTTACCGAAGATTCACTGACTTTTCTCCGTGAAAAAACACGGCAGAGGTTACGACAAAATCTCAAACGCACCGATTATAATGCTGCAGCCTACCTAAAAACACTGATATGGGGAAAAAACAATCCTTTGGGATTTTATCCCGAAGAATCTGCACTGGATGATATTACTTTGGAGGATATTGAACGTTTTTACCTTGAAAATTATATTACTTCCTGCAGAATTGGCATCTCAGGTTATTTCCCCAAAGACATCAAGAGCCAGCTAAACAAACATTTCGGACAAGTTGCTGTACAATATAAATCCGTTGAAAACATTTCTAATCCCAGGCCCGACAAACCGGAAAATCATCATATAGCAATGGATGACAAAACCCAGACATCACTGAAATGGGGCAAAAAAATCATCGGACCCGGGCATCCTGACTATTTCGGATTCAAACTTGTTGATACGATTTTTGGTGGTTTTTTCGGATCAAGACTCATGCGCAATATCCGTGAAGACAAGGCATATACTTACGGAATTTATTCCAATATCAAACCATCACAATACGGATGTACCCATACAATCTCAACAGATGTCGGACATGAATATCTTGAAGACACCATCAGGCAGATTGAGCATGAGGCAGATGTACTTAAATCAGACCTGGTGACAGAGGAGGAACTCAGACTTGTACAAAACTACATGAGCGGCGAGCTGCTTTCCACTTTCGACGGAGCATTTAAACATGCTTCCATTTACCGGTATCTGATGGAAATGAACCTCGATTTTGGATATTATGCTGATTTTATCCGGCAAATCCATGAAATCACACCTTCTGAAATAAGAGATATTGCGGCAAAGCACCTTGACACAAAAGCCATGCATAAAGTTACAGCAGGGTAACACCGACCTTAAACATTTTTCGACCTTTCCAGACAGATGCAATTGTAAACCCGGGTTTATAGCAATGCCCTGAATGGGTTTTTGGTCATGATTTTTGCTACAAAGCCTGCCTGCCAACTATAATTGATTAACAATACAGGCAGGCATTGCAAAAATTCATGCCAAAAACATTTCTTTATTTACACTCGATTTCGC
>JBKGYK010000095.1:0-8853 GCA_046546095.1 Bacteroidales bacterium | reverse complement strand
AACCAAAAGTCATCGGGTGAATAATCCTTCTCAATACGCAGGGCTAAAGCCCATTTATTCTTTCTTTTTGCTTGCTCAAAAGCCTTTACAGAATAATCCAACGACTGCATATAATAATTTGAAAACATCTCATACCAAATCACACACCTGCCTGCCGGTTCACCAGCCGAGGCTGGCAGGCAGGATTGAACACTTATCGGTATCAATTAATCATTTTGAAAAAGCTTCCGCTGCCATCACCAAAGATTTTTCCATTACCAATGTTGAGATTTATTGAATAATCATCAGCTTATTGAGGGAGTGTTCAGGTTTTTGTGCTAGCGTAAGGCTATGTTTACTGCTGTTTTGCAAGCTATGCTCAGGAATTGGCCATTATGAGCCCGGTTCGTGCAAAAATGCGAACAAATCATTGTCTTATGATGATAAACAGGCATCCATCAATAACAACAGCAGCAGCTTCTACTTGCAAGCCTGATCCTTTGATCTGCGCTGCTTACCTCCTTTAGCTTTTTTTCACTTCCTTGATCAGTTGAATCGTAATCAGCGGGAGGAGGCTTGTAATGGCTATGAGTACCCAGGCTTTGGCTGGCATGTCCTGAAATGAGAGGATGTCCTGCAGGCCGGGAATGAAATAAGCAGCGAACAAAACTCCAAAACAAAGTGCAAGTGCCTGCCAGACATATTTGTTTGTTGTAACCTGATTTATAAATATATGTTCATTGCTTCCACGCATATTAAATACGTGCAGTAATTGCGAGAAAGCAAGCGTAAAGAATGCCACATTATTGCTGATATCCTTTCCTAAATCCATCTGAAAGAAGGAATAGAAGTACGCACCGCTTATAAAAACTGCAAGTATTACTCCATACAGGACGATCTGTATCCAGTTTTGCCTGGTCAGGATGGCTTCATCAGGATCTCTGGGTGGCAGTTTCATCACATTGGGGTCACCCCTGCTAAGGCTTAAGGCCAGCGCAGGAAACACATCTGAAAGCAGATTCAGAAACAGCAACTGTAAGGGAAGCACTGGGAGGTGAAACATGGAGAAACTGATACCGGCTATCAATATGATCTCGCTAAGATGATAGCTGAGCTGATAAATGATGAATTTGCGGATGTTTGTAAATATAATCCTCCCCTGCTCTATGCCTTTCACAATTGATGGAAAAGAGTCGTCTGTAAGTACCATATCTGCCACTTCCCGGGCAACTTGCGTACCGCGCTTTCCCATGGCAATGCCTATGTCGGCTTCTTTGAGGGCAGGTGCGTCGTTGACTCCATCTCCTGTCATACCCACGATATCTCCGTGTTTTTGAAAATGATCCACGATGTCGAGTTTTTGCCCGGGATCTACGCGCGCAAACACCCTTGATCTGGTAATAATCTTATTTTCCTGGCTGTCATCTATGTCGTGACCGATTTCCGAGCCGTGCAATACTAAATCCTGACCTGCATCCTCCTGTACAAGCTTCACGCGTTTGGCTATATTGAGTGAAGTTTCCGGGTGGTCACCCGTAACCATGGCTACTTTGATTCCGGCCTGATGGCATTCTTCAACGGCATGTTTCACTTCTTCACGTGGCGGATCTATAAAGCCTACCAATCCGACGAAGATCATATCATGCAGGAAATCTTCTTTTTTCAGAATTTCTTTGTTTTCGCCGGATTCTTCTTTGTAGGCAAGCGCCAGCACCCGCAGTCCTTCCGAGGAGAGGTCTTTATTTTTTTTTGTCCACGTTTTTCTCTTATCAGGAGTAAGCTCGCGGGGCTTATCATCTTCCAGTATTCTGTCTGACCGTTCAAGGATAGCATCTGCCGCCCCCTTGGCTGTTATCAGTAGCTTATCGTCCATCCGGTGGATGGTACCCATGCGCTTGCTTTCTGAATCAAAAGGGTCTTCATGTTCGCGCTCTGCTGATTGCAACTCTTTATACTTATTCTCATCTCGCGCTTTCATGTATTCCAGCAAAGCTATTTCCAGGGGATCACCTTTTTTTTCTTCCCCGATGGAAGCATTATTATTCAGCACCAGTATCTTTTCAAAAATAGGCATGGCCGGATCGTCTTTCATATCACTGTTTTCTTCATCCACATCATAACGGCCGGAAGCGGTTTGAAACGAACTTACTGAAAGATTGTTTTCCGTGAGTGTACCGGTCTTATCGGTAAAAATGATGGTGGTTTCACCCAGGGTTTCCACCGAAGCCAGTTTCTTTACAATGACATTTTGTCTGGACAGGCGCAGCATACCTCTTGCCAGTGCAATGCTTGCCACCACGGGCAGGCCCTCTGGTATAGCAGCAATACTCCAGGCGATGGCGGTCTGGATGAGTAGATAAAGCTCCTCACCAACTGCCCAGCCAATGCCCAGATACAGAGCTGCCAGTCCCAGAATAACCCAGATAAGCACATGAGTGAGCTTAGTAAGCTTACGGTTCAGTGGTATTTTATCTTTGCTGGTTTCGCTCAGCATGCGGGATATTTCCCCGAGCTGTGTGTTCATACCGGTAGCAGTAACAACAGCCAGACCTTTCCCATTGACAATCGAAGTGCCTTTAAATACCATATTTTTGCGGTCTCCTACCGGCTTTTCTTCCTCTATCTTATCGATATCTTTACTGACAGGCACTGATTCGCCTGTAAGCGGAGATTCATCAGCAGATAAATCGGACTCTTCAAAAACCCGTGCATCCGCAGCTACAAGATCACCGGCTTCCAGCACCAACACATCGCCCGGCACAATTTCTTCCGCATTGATCTTTTTCTCCTGCCCATCCCTTATAACCCGGGTCATCAACTTGTCCATCTCCTTAAGAGCCTTCATCGATTGCCTTGCCTGGTATTCCATCCAGAATCCGATACCCGTGTTCAGGACGATCACTATCATAATGGCTATACCTTCAGGGATATCACCAAAAACAAAAGATACCACCGTTGCCGCAATCAGTAGATAGATAACCGGATTCATCACTTGTTCCAGCAGTATTTTCCAAAGGCTTTTTTCTTTTTTCTTTTCAAGCTTGTTGCGGCCATACTTTTTAAGACGCTTTCGGGCCTCCATCTTAGAAATGCCTTCCTTTTGCGATTTCATCTCCTGAAAAACCATGTCTTCAGTTTTACGGTAGTAGCCCATATATATTGTCTTTTATTAAACCTCAACGGACATAATGGCGGTTTTGTTCACGGATATACACAACTTTTTCAGGCAAGTATAGTCTGCACATGCAGGATACACAGGCTCTGCTGATTTTGCAAAACAAGCATCTTATCTTCCAGTTATTCAGGTTGATATTCGTAAAATTCACCCTAAGTCATTTGAAGGTATTTGTTTACCGTTCGCCAATTTAAGACCAGTGAATCAGCTATTTTTGAAACGGAATAGCCATTTTGTTTCATCTGATGGATCTGATGGTACATAATCAACTTGTTATAAAATTCATTCATAATACCTGGTTTAAAGATTAACCCGGTAAAGTTGAGTTTTTTGCTGAATTGGGCATGCCCAATTCAGCAAAAAACTGTGTACCATTGTTGCCAAAAACTCTGTATTCTTATTTACGAAAAACTCTGCAGTTTTATTTACCAGTTAGAGGCAATAAGCCAGCAAAGCAGATTGTAAAAATTTATCAACAAATTATTTATACCGGAAAAATATTTTGTCCAGTTTTTTACATAATAAACTGGACATTTTATTACCTTTGCTGAATATAAACACATCATGAAAACAACTGATATCATTATAGATACGATAAACCGGCTGCCCAAGGGCTATGTCTTCACCTATGGGGATTTTACCCCCGAGGTGAAAAGCAAAGAGGCCATCATCAAAGCCTTAAATCGCCTGGCAAAAAAGGGTAAAATCACGAAACTGAGCAAAGGCAGGTATTACAAGCCGGAACAAAGTCCCTTTGGAGAGCTTCCGCCACCACAACAACAGGTTGTAAAAGATTTGCTTGTCAGCGGAGATAAAATAACCGGCTACCTGACAGGATACAGCATATACAACCAGTTGGGATTAACTACCCAGGTAAGCAGTACCATTCAAATCGGAAGAAACGAAGTAAGACCACCGCTCAAACGTGGGATATACACCATTAAATTCATCAAACAAAAAAACACCATCACCGAAAAAAACATCCCGCTTTTGCAAATTCTGGATAGCATACGTACCATTAAAAAAATTCCGGACACAAGCATTGCGGATGCATGCAGGCAAATTGCCAAACTTGTTAAAGAGCGAAGTACTGAAGATGTCATCAGCATGATCAGATTGTCAAAAAAATACCCTCCGGCTACACGTGCTTTGCTCGGCGGTATTTTAGATTACATCGGAGAAAATCCGGACAGAGAAACATTAATCAACAGCTTAAATCCCATCACCACCTATGATTTTCCCGGCATATCAAAGGTATTGGGTAAACAAATTGAAAACTGGAACATAGAGTCATGAATCTACATCAGGACAGAAAAATATTTGAACAATCTATCCGGGCTGCATCGGAGCATTTTGAGATTTTAGAACGTTTCATTGAAAAAGATTACTGGGTTTCTCATGTACTGCGTCAACTTGCAGATAGCAACCACGCCGGGAAGCTTGTTTTTAAAGGAGGAACATCACTTTCCAAAGCATACAACCTGATTGACCGGTTTTCGGAAGATGTTGATATAGCAGTACTGGATGTGGATCAGATGAGTTCAAACCAGACAAAACAACTTATTCGAAAGGTTGAAAAGAAAATCACAAAGGATTTGGATGAAATGTCAGATGCAAAGCAATCAAGTAAGGGATCACGTTACCGGAAATCTTTGCATACATACGATTCAGTTATAAGAAGTGAAGACAACAAGATTGTCGTTGAAATCAGCTCATTTGCCAATCCCTTTCCATATGAAACCTTAAGTGTGCAGGCCATGCTTGGTTCGTTCATGGAGCAAACCGGCAGAGATGATTTGGCAAATAAATACAAACTGCAAGCATTCAAAATCAATGTTCTAAGCAAGAACCAAACGATGCTGGAAAAAATCGTGTCGCTAATTCGCTTTTCATATGCAACTGACAGTGAACAAGCATTATCAGAGAAAATCAGACATTTTTATGATCTTCATTTTCTTTATCAGGATAAAGCGTGTCGGTCATTTATACAAAGCCCGGAGTTTACCACTAAGCTGATGGACTTGATTGAGCACGACAAATCAGCTTTTGATGAACCCGAAAATTGGAGTAAAAAAAACCTGTACGAATCACCGTTGATAAGCAATCATAAAGAGTTATGGGGCATTTTGTCAAAAAAATACGAATCAGAGTTATCTGAATACGCATATCGTGCAATCCCAACGAGCAAGGAAATATACACATCGTTAAAAGCCATAATAAATATCTTAGCATGAAATTCACCGAAGCAAAACTTGAACAGGCATTCATTGAGCTACTGGAAAAGCAAAACATTCCATACACTCCCGGGCATCTTATTGACCGTAATGAGCACGAGGTGCTGATTAAGGATGATTTACGTAATTACTTGCATCGCCGTTACGATGATCAGGGAATCAGCGACCTTGAAATAGATAAAATCTTATTGCAACTGGAAAGCCTGTCTGCCCTGGATTTGTACGAAAGCAATAAAAAGCTGATGCGCATGCTGGCGGATGGGTTCATCCTGAAACGTGAAGATCCGGATGATAAAGACCTCTACATTGAATTGATTGACTACAGCGGCATGACACCATACAGGCAGCCGGAAAAAGATCAGATGTTGAGTATCTCTGATCACAAGGCATCATACGAGGGAAGCAGGAATATGTATCGCATGGTCAATCAAATGGAAATAATTGGTGATCAAAAACGCATTCCGGACGGGATTCTGTACATCAACGGTTTGCCTCTGGTAGTGTTTGAATTTAAAACTGCCATTGAAGAAAACTGCACCATTCACAACGCTTATGAGCAATTGACAATTCGTTACAAGCGGGACATTCCTGAGCTGTTCAAATACAACGCTTTTTGTGTGATCAGCGATGGAGTAAACAACAAAGCAGGATCCTTTTTTGCACCCTATGAATACTATTATGCATGGCGAAGGCTACCCGGAATGGAATCCGATGTGGATGGCATCAGTTCTATGTACAGCATGATTGAAGGCATGTTAAATCCCGGCACTCTAAGAGATATTATCCGGAACTTTATTTTCATCCCGGATGCTTCCAGAAAAGAAGAAAAGATACTTTGTCGCTACCCTCAGTATTACGCTGCAAACAAATTGTACAGCAATATCATTAAAAGGCAAAAACCTGAAGGAGATGGCAAAGGCGGAACCTATTTTGGAGCTACCGGCAGCGGCAAAAGCTACACCATGTTATTTTTAACCCGCCTGCTTATGCGCAGCAAGCAGTTGTCAAGTCCAACCATTGTGTTGATTACCGATCGCACCGACCTGGATGATCAGTTGTCTGAACAATTTGAAGGAGCAAAAGCCTTCATCGGAGACAATCAGGTGGTATCTGTCAGTAGCAGGGAAAACCTGAGAGACCATTTGCGTAAACGTCAAAGCGGTGGTGTGTTTCTTACCACCATTCACAAATTCACGGAAGATACCAAATTGCTGACAGAGCGAAGCAATGTCATCTGCATTTCAGATGAAGCCCACCGGAGCCAGGTCAACCTTGATCAAAAAATCCGGGTAACGGAAAATGGCGTGAAAAAGACCTATGGTTTTGCCAAATATCTGCACGATTCATTGCCCAATGCCACCTATGTAGGTTTTACCGGTACGCCGATAGATGCAACACTGGATGTGTTTGGTGAAATTGTGGATGCATACACCATGAATGAATCTGTAAGGGATGAAATTACCGTACGCATTGTGTATGAGGGCCGGGCTGCAAAGGTGGCTCTGAAAAACTCTGAGCTTGAAAAAATTGAAACCTATTACAAGCAATGTGCAGAAGAAGGTGCCAATGAAAAACAGATTGAAACAAGCAAAAAAGCATCGGCCAGTATGCACTCAATTCTTGGCGATCCGGATCGTTTGGATGCTGTGGCAGATGATTTCATTGAACACTATGAAACCCGTGTTAAAGAGGGGGCAACTGTAAACGGTAAAGCCATGTTTGTGTGTGCAAATCGTGACATTGCCTGGGATTTTTACAAGTTGCTGATTGAAAAACGCCCTGAATGGGCAGAAGTAAAAACCAGTCCGGATGATGCACAACTTACTGACAAGGAAAAGAAAGACATCATGCCGCTTGAACGGGTGAAAATGGTTATGACTCGTGGCAAAGATGATCCCGACGAGTTGTACAAAATGCTTGGCACCAAAGAATACCGCAAGGAACTTGACAGACAGTTTAAAAATGAGAAATCAAATTTTAAAATTGCCATTGTGGTGGACATGTGGCTTACAGGCTTTGATGTACCATGTCTGGATACCATTTACATTGACAAACCCGTCAGGCGCCACAGCCTCATTCAGACAATATCCAGGGTGAACCGAAAATACAAAAGCAAAGAAAAAGGCCTGGTGGTGGATTACATTGGAATCAAGAAGCAAATGAACATGGCTTTGAAACACTACAGCGATGCAGACGAACAGAATTTTGAAAACATCGATAAATCTCTGGTAGTTGTTTTTGATCATCTTGATTTATTGAAAAAACTGATGCACAAATTTGATGCATCGGGGTATTATAATGGGAGCTCTGTAGAACAGTTACATACCTTGAATATGGCTGCTGAGTTTGTTCAGCAGACGCAGGATCTTGAAAAACGTTTCATGTACCTTGTGGAGCGCTTGAAAGCTGCTTATGACATTTGTGTTGGCAGTGAGCAAATCACACAGGAGCAGCGGGATCAGGTTCACTTTTACCTGGCTGTGCGATCCATTCTGATTAAGATAACCAGAGGCGATGCTCCCGATGCAGCCCGGATGAATGCCCGTGTACGTGAAATGATACAAAATGCACTGGCCAGTGAAGGCATCGAAGAAATATATAAGATTGGCGAAGATGGGGTAAGCGAAGAAGATCTCTTTAGTGAAGATTATTTAGCCAGAATAGATAAAATCAAGCTTCCCAACACAAAAATCAAACTCTTGCAAAAACTGTTGGCAAAAGCCATTGATGAGTTTCGTAAAACCAACCGGGCAAAGGCCATTGATTTCTCAAAACGCATGGAATCGCTTGTAAAACAGTACAATGAACGCAAAGCAGACAAATTCCGAAGTGAGGTTCTGGATGAATTTACAGATGAGATTATGGATCTGTTTAAAGCCCTGCAGAAAGAAAAAGAATCCTTCAAAGATATGGGCATTGATTTTGAAGAAAAAGCCTTTTATGATATACTGAAGTCATTGGCACACAAATATGACTTTACCTATCCGGAGGAAAAGCTGCTAATCCTTTCGAAAGAAGTTAAAAAGGTGGTTGATGACAAAGCAAAATACACTGACTGGAGTCACCGTGATGACATCAAGTCTGAATTGAAAGCAGATTTAATCGTTCTGCTGGCAAAACACAATTACCCACCCGTTGACCGGGATGAGGTGTATAAAGAGATCTTTGAGCAGGCTGAGAATTTTAAGAAGAATCGGTAATAAAAACAAGACATATATAAGTTAAGTGTACCGGATGCAAATAAGTATGGAGTTAAGATTTATTTTTGCAATATTACAGAGTGGGAAGCCTATAATAATTGAAATATTTTTTCTAAGTACATGACAAAAAATTAACGATGTTTGTATTATCTTGATTTTTTGAGCTTAACAACATGCCTGCAATGTAAGATAGCCTACATTTAAAGATACTTTTAGCCTTGCGTGCATGCTTTTTGACTTTAATTTTTCTGATATTCTCATGGAT
>JBKGYK010000094.1:0-9028 GCA_046546095.1 Bacteroidales bacterium | reverse complement strand
GAACTAAAATCCGGAACGGTATCAATTTCATACAGATAGCCGGAGTTTCCACTCACAGCAGACCAGTCTATGGTGAGGGCAACACTTTGATTGATTGCTTCGTCGGATGGAGAAAGATTTACAGGAGCATCAATTGCCATTAAAATCTGAAAAGGCATCGCCATTAATATTACAAAAAAAATACATGCTATACTCTTCATAATCATCAATTTCATAATTTGTATTCATCTGCAAAAATAATAAACTACAGACCATAAAAAACATAATGTAAGATTTCATTCTCAGCATATGCAGGAAAACTCCTACAAGGCTGAGATCAGGCACTTTACCACATTTTCGCACAAATACGAATTTTAAAATAAGTACTTTTACTTAGCATATAGTTTCTATTTTCAAGCCTTGAATTGAGAATCATGACTGGAAAAAAAATGGCCAAAAAAAAGACTGAGGCATTTAAGGCTGCCCGGGCCAAACGCAAGGCAAATGAAAAGGAAAAACGTATATCCACTGTACGTGACAGACCTGTTAAGAGCATTGCCAAGGCCATCACCTGGCGCATCATTGCATCAGCAACAACATTTACACTGGCGATGTTGTTTTTTGGCGATGATCCATATGCTGCACAAAAAGCCACAGGCGTAGCAGTTGCCGAATCCGGCATTAAAATGTTTCTGTATTTCCTGCATGAACGTGCATGGACGAGTGTCAGGTGGGGACGCATGCGTGTTATCATCAGAAGAAATTCAATGATCAGAAGAAAGATTGTCAAGCGAATAAAATTACATACAATAGGAAGAATATGGTCAATATGAAAATTGAAGATATCAGAAATAATCTGGAAAATAAAGGTATTACGGAAAGAATCGCCTATATGGCAAAAGTCTTTCCCGGCAAAGTGATTTTTACAACAAGTTTCGGCCTGGAGGATCAGGTGATTACTGATTACATTTTTGCCAACGACCTGCCTGTAAAGGTGGTTACCCTGGATACCGGCCGGATGTTTGAGGAAACCTACAAGGTTTTCAGTCGCACCCGCGATCGGTACGGCAAAAATATTGATGTATATTTTCCCCGGAAAGATGCAGTGCAAAAGCTGATGACCGATAAAGGACCCTATAGTTTTTATGAATCCATAGAAAACCGCAAGGAATGTTGCGGAATCCGTAAGGTAGAACCACTCCACCGTGCATTGCAAGGCATGGAATGCTGGATTACCGGCATTCGTCGAGATCAGAATGAAAACCGCCACGATATGCACGAGCTGGAATGGGATGATGGTTATGGACTGTACAAAATGAATCCTTTGGTTGACTGGACCCTGAAAGATGTAGAATCATTTATCCGAAAAAACAACATTCCTTACAACACACTTTTCGATAAAGGTTTTGTCAGCATTGGCTGTGCTCCCTGTACACGCGCCATTAAGCCCGGTGAAGATTTCCGTGCCGGCAGATGGTGGTGGGAACAGTCATCCGGCAAAGAATGCGGATTGCATACCCACGGGAAATAAGGCTGTTTTTCATCTTCTTACTGCACCACCAGCCTCCTGACTTCCTGATGCAGATTGTTGGTAATTTTTATCAGATACATTCCCCTTTTCAGTGATGTGATATTCAGATGATGATGACTTTCACCTGCGGCCAACTGATCAGTCATCAGTAGCTGCCCTTCCATGTTGGTCACTGATACTGTAGTTTTCGAATGCAGCTTATCTCCAAAACGCAGACTCACTTGTTCCTTAGCAGGATTGGGAAACATTTCCAAAGCCAGGCCGGCAAAACTTTCCAGTGATTGAGGATCACCTTCATAAATACGGATGTTATCCAGGTAAATACTATTTCCGTTATCGTTTTTCACTTCAATTTTCAGCATGATATCCTCACCTGCCAGGCCGCTGACATCCATATGAATGGTATCCCAGTCTTCAGCAACTTCAGGCACAAACACATAGCTGCCTGAATTTCCTTCAACACTGGCCATATCCTCACCCCCATCCACAAACAAGAGATGAGGGAAATCGGAGCCACAACTTGTTGCTGCATAAATACGCAATGTATCGGCAAACAAATACTCCATGCGCTTTTGATAAGCAAAATCAGCACTCAGGGTAAGCCGTTCAGCTTCAGGCAAGGTGATTACAGGAGAATAAATCGCATCAATCTGTCCTCTGTCTAAATAATTCAGACAATTCATGCGCAATGCTCTGTTTCCATCATCATTGCCTGCGGCTTCAGCAATATCCCATGTTCTGTCTCCATCAGGATTATCCACAAACCATGAAGATTGCATGAAATCACTTTCCTGAGATTCAAAATCTTCAGTCCAGGGGAAAGCTTCCTGTCCCACCATGTTGATCTGATGTATATCAGCATTGTTAAACCGGTTATATTCCCTCTCTACACCGGGCAGGCTACACCAGGCATATAAATGGTTAAAGCCTGTTTCCAGATTTACCGGCCCTGCAGGAATGCTGATACTTTCTCCGGAAAGCAGATTTCCCGTCCACACATCGCTAATGGTATCGCCGTAATTCAGGCTGTAGTGATAAGGAATTTCAGTCAATGTTTCCTGTCCGTGATTCATGATCTTCAGCTCAGGCTCCCAATTCTCCTCCCCTGGACAAAAATACGGACGCTCAGGTGCAGAAATTTCCATGGCCACATCAAATGAATCCGTAACCGGAGGCACAGCATCATACATTGTTTCCAGGTACTGATAGGCTGCATAGACATCAATGATACCACGCCCGTAGGTATTATCTTCCCCGGGATCACCAAGATCAACTGCCGTAGCATACAGTGCCTGTTTCAGTTCATAAGCTCCAAGGTATGGAAACGCCTCTTTGAGCAGTAAAAGTGCTCCACTTACATGCGGGCAGGCCATGGAAGTTCCGGACAAGTTGGCATAGCCGTCGCGGCCGGAACAGGAACGCACAGAGACACCCGGAGCGGAGACTTCCGGTTTTATTTCCAGGGAATCGCCGGTTTCCACGCAGGTTGTGGGTCCTCGGGATGAAAAGTCGGCTATGGGATACCCGTCGGCATTGCCATTCACAGCACCCACAGACATGGCATTCAGGTCGTTGTAAGCAAGCATGGCGGGAAATCCTGTTGTGGAAGAGCCGGGGCCTTCGTTTCCGGCAGAAAAAGGTGATGCAATTCCGGCAGCCTCAATCACCTCCAGAATCTGGGACTCTTCGAGTTCACATGCGTTGAATTGCTGAGCGAGGGTATAATCGTATCCCCAGGAATTGTTGATAACATCCGGCACATCGTTGGTGGTTTCCGGATTACCATCGGGATTAAGCACCCACTGAAACACGTTCATAAAATCTGCGGGATCCAGCAAGTCCGATTCGGAACTTGCCACCGGGTCGGTAGCCATCCAGTACGCCTCCCAGGCTACACCAATGGTATCGTTGGTGGCAGCTTCAAGTCCGAGCACAGTACCTGTGGTATGCGTACCATGGCTGGATGAAGCGTTATCAAAAGGCAAAGCAGACCGCACGCCATACCATGCATAATCCATTGGCACATGGTCTCCGTTAAATCGATTTGTGATGGCAGGATGTTCCGGAAAAACGCCTGTATCCATGCTCAGGAAAAGGGTATTTCTGCCTGTATAGCCCAGCTCCCACATGGCAGGCGCATTGATGGCTTCCAGTCCGTTTTCAATACCACCGGGAGAACGACCGGCATCCGGCTCCCTGCGTACCGGATTCTGCACCACGTAGCGACCTGAATTGACATCCAGGTGTTTAACACCGGGGATGGCTGCAATCACAGGCACCTTATTTAGAGGGATTCGCATCAGCAGGGCGTTGGAAATCCAGAAGCGATCAAGCAATTCAGCCTGCTTGATGCCATCATCTTTTATGCCGGAAAGTTCACTCAGGAAATCCGTTTGAGCAACAGAGGCTACATTTTTAAGTTCCCGCATCAGGCTTTTCACTCGTTTATCTTTTCCGGCTTTTTGAGCCAGCATGTGTTGGTGAAAGGCATATACATCAAAATCATCCTGCAGGTAAATCAGGATTTCTGCTTTTTCATCGTTTGCATTCTCTGTAAGTGTTCGGAGTTCAGATGTAAGCATGTTTTGAGCCATCAGTCCTGAGGCCGTAAAGCAAGCCAGTATAATCAGAAATTGTTTCATGTCAATTGAATTTGGGTGCAAAGTACAAAAAAAAATAAAAGGAAGCTTGTACCCGGCTTCTTATCTCCATCAGGATATTATCAATCTGACACCTGCATTTTATTGATAGAGATCTCATAAAGACAAGCATATGCAGGATTTATTTGAAAACTAAAAAAATCACTTGTTTTAATGGTTCTACTGCAAACTTTCATGCCTAAGGCAGACAGGAGTGGGTAATGATTGAATTGTTGCTATTGAGTGAGAAATTATCCCAGGTTACCAGCCTTTACACAATAATCTAACAAAGTATATAATAATTTAAAAGCATCTCGATTAATCATTTTGAAATGCAATTGGTAAAATTTTCCACGGAAATTGCAGTAGAACCATGAAAATGTATATAAATGGGTGAGCAATCAATGGTGTCAAACCGACATGGGAAACAATCAGTTTCCAGGCTACTACAATGATGGCGTAGCTGATCAGAACGACACCATTTGGTTATCTGCCGGTGATCGACTGTATAAAACCAGCTTACAGGCTGAATAAGGATGTAAGTTATTTTTGTCTTTAAAGGAACTGTAAAATAATTGCACCTGTTTTCCGGAGCAACGAAAACCAGTTGAAATTTCGAAAAAATTTCTTTTAGTTTCACTGAATATTGAATAAGAACTTGTTTAGCAAAGTAAGGCGGTAGCAAATTGCAAATCGGTTCATAAAACACACAGTATATATACATACAAATCTCACCAATGGGAATGCCCGCAGCAGGGCGCCATAATTAAAACACCACGAAAGATCAACCTGCACCTTAATCAAGCCATTCAGCTTAACGCCCCTCCTTCATGCTCCACAACATGTTTTTTCATCTACCGGACAAATCTGTGCATTATGCTGCATAGCAGTTCACAAGATCTCCATTATTCCATATAAAGCAAGCTGTACAATTGGTAAATATTTCTAACTTTGTGGAAAGACAAAAAATATATGGCTATGACGATTATTGAAAAGATCATTGCACAACATTCTGACCGGAACAAGGTACAGCCCGGCGACATTGTTGATATCACGATTGATGCCCGCGTGGCACGTGATTTTGGAGGCGCCAACGTAGTAAAAAACCTGGAAGACAACAATCTGGGAGTTGACGATGCCTCAAAAACCTATTTTACTTTTGATCTGATTCCGGCAGGTTCGGATCAGAAATATGCCAACAACCAGCATAAATGTCGTTTGTTTGCCAGAAAGCACGGCATTACCGTACACGATGTAACGGATGGTATCGGCACACACCTGGCCATTGACGAAGGTCTGGTATATCCCGGAAGCACCTTTGTTTCCACGGATTCTCACGCCAACATCATGGGTGCAGTGGGAGCATTTGGTCAGGGCATGGGTGATCAGGACATTGCCGCAGCCTGGGCCAAGGGTTCAGTGTGGTTTAAAACCCCGAAATCCGCTAAACTGGTATTCAAAGGCAAAAAACCCGATAATGTCACAGCCAAAGACATTGTTTTGAACCTCCTCTCCCGTTTTGGTGCCAGCACATTGCTGGGATACTCCGTGGAAATGTACGGCGAAGCCATCGACAAACTCAGTCTGAGTGATCGAATTACCATTGCCTCCATGGGCACAGAAATGGGTGCCATCACTGTGATGTTCCCGCCCAACGATGAGGTGATTGAAAAAGCTAAACAGGCCACCGGCAAAGACATCAAAGGGGTGTATGCTGATGATGATGCCGAATATGACATGACTGAAGAAGTTGACATCAGCAGCTTTGTTCCCATGGTATCGCTACCGGGCAAACCACATGACTCCGTGCCGGTGGATCCATCAAAAAAGATTAAAATCGACTCTGCCTTCATTGGCTCCTGCACCAACGGTCGTCTCCCCGACCTCCGTGCTGCAGCTGCCATCCTTAAGGATCGAAAAGTGGCTCCCGGTGTTGTGCTGAAAATTGTTCCATCCACCGATGACATCTGGCAGGAGGCTCTTGAAGAAGGCATCATAAAAATTTTCAAAGATGCAGGCGCTCTGGTTTCCAACGCAGGTTGTGGCGGATGTGCAAACGGCCATGTTGGTCAGAACGGTGAAGGGGAAGTAACCATCAGTACCGGAAACCGCAACTTCCCCGGCAAACAGGGTAAAGGAAGCGTTTACCTGGCATCACCTGCCAATGTTGCAGCTTCGGCTGTAGCCGGATTTGTTACCACTGCATGGGAAATTCCGGAAAACCCCATGGTGTTTGAAACAGCAAGCGAAACTGCAAATCAAAAACAAACGAAGAAATCCGGTTCCACTGCAAAAGATAAACCTGTTGTTGTTGAAGGCCGCACCTGGTTCATCAAAGAAGATAATATTGATACCGACATGATTTTCCACAACCGCTACCTGTCCATTACTGACATCAACGAAATGGGACAGTATGCACTGGACAATCTTGAAGGCTATGAAGATTTTGCCGAAAAAGCGCAAGCGGGTGACATCATTGTAACACAGAAAAATTTTGGAAGCGGCTCATCCCGCCAGCAGGCAGTGGATTGCTTTAAAGTGCTTGGTATAAACCTGATTCTTGCTGAATCTTTCGGTGCCATATACGAGCGTAATGCCATCAATGCCGCCATGCCAATCATGCGTTACGAATCCATTGATGATCTGAAGCTGGAGCACGGGGATAAGATACGCGTGAATTTTGAGACCGGCGAGGTGGAAAATGTGGATAAAAATACGAAAATCCAGGCCATTCCGTTCAGTGATGTTCAAATGGACATATATCAGCGGGGAGGGATTTTTAAATAGATTGTATTATTTGAGGTTTGAAGTTTGAGGTTTAAGGTTAGCAATACAAATCCAAGCCTCAAACCTCAAACCTCGAACCTCAAACTTTATAAATTATGGGAAAAACATTTGTAGAAAAGATACTGAACGCAGAAACCGGCGCGATTGTATTCAGAAAGCCGGATATTGTGCTAACGCATGACAACACTGCCAGCATAAAAAAGACTTTTGAAAAGATGGGCGGCACCAAACTTGCCGATCCCAAACAAGCTTTGATTGTGCTGGACCACAATGCCCCACCAACCAATGCTGCATTGGCGACACAATACCAGAATATTCGTGATTTTGTGAACGATCAGGGCATAGAGCGTTTTTACGATGTGGGCAACGGCATTTGTCATCAGATTATGGCAAAGCATGCACAGCCCGGAAACATCATTGTTGGCAGTGACAGCCACACCTGTACGGCAGGAGCATTTAACGCACTGGCAGCCGGAATTGACCGCACCGAATCGGCAGGAATATGGAAAAAAGGTGAAACCTGGTTCCGTGTACCGGAAAGCATTAAAATCACTCTGAAAGGTGAATTACCACAAGGTGTTTACGCCAAAGATTTGTCACTGCATATCATTGGGATGATTGGGTCAGCGGGTGCCAACTACAACAGCATTGAATACCACGGTGAAGGCGTTAAAACACTGAGCATTGCCCAGCGCATGACACTTGCCAATCTAGCATCCGAAATGGGAGCCAAAAATGCGGTATTCCCGCCGGACAAAGTTCTGGCCGAGTATTACGGCAAATCCGAAGTTGAAGGCATTTGGGCAGATGATGATGCAAATTACATTCGTGAGATTGAAATCAATATGTCAGAATTGTATCCACTGGTAGCAGCACCGCATCATGTGGACAATGTCAAAGCGCTGGCTGAAGTTGCCGGTCTGGAACTCAATCAGGGCCTGATCGGAACCTGCACCAACGGTCGTCTTGAAGATTTACGGATTGCCGCTGAGGTACTTAAAGGAAAAAAAGTTAAAGACGGATTTCAGTTGCTGATTATACCAGCCTCCAAGGATATCTACATGCAGGCCATGGATCAGGGCATTCTGAAAACCCTGATGGAAGCCGGTGCCAATGTACTTGCGACCTCCTGTGGCCCCTGTCTGGGAACAGGCCAGGGCATTCCTGCCGATGGTTACCATGTTATTTCCACAGCGAACCGCAACTTCAAAGGCCGTATGGGCAATAAGAATGCAGAAATTTATCTGGCCTCTCCTGCTGCTGTGGCTATTTCGGCCATTGAAGGTAAAATCACCGATCCACGGGAAAATCCCGGCAAGGAGAAATATCCCCATCAGAAAGAACAATCATCCATGGTAGAGATTCCGGAAGGTGAAAATCGCCGTGAAGGCAATGTATGGAACTACACCGATACTGATGATCTCAATACCGACCAGATGTTTGCCGGCAACCTCACTTACAACGTATTAAGCTCCGATGGTGAGGCCATTATGCCGCATCTGTTTGAAGGATTTGATCCGAATTTTTCCGAAAACGTAAAATCCGGCGACATTGTACTTGCCGGTGACAACTTTGGTTGCGGCTCATCCCGCGAGCACCCGGCTGTAGGTCTTGCCCATGCAGGCGTACAGGCAGTAATTGTAAAATCTGTAAACCGTATTTTTTATCGTTCGTCTGTAAATCAGGGATTGTTACTGATTGTCCATCCCGAAGCCGTAGAAGCCTACGAGCCGGGAGATAATGTGAAGGTTGATACTGAGCAGGGTAAAATTCATGTTGGCGATAAAACCTTTGATTTTGCGCCTCTGCCCGGAAAGCTTAAGGAAATTATTGATAAGAAAGGCCTTGTCAACTGGATAAAGGACAATTAAAACATTGAATCTACTGCAAACTTTCATGCCTAAGGCTGACAGGAGTGGGTAATGGTAATGATTGAATTATTACTGATGAGTAAAAATTAAGAATTGGAAAAAAATAAACGCTCATCAATAAAAATTATACTGTCAGGGCTAAAGCCCATTCCATCTTTCCTATTCTTAGCACCCGTTACCTGAAAGATGGAGGTAAGGTGTCCTTAACCAGAGCCGGTTAA
>JBKGYK010000093.1:0-9076 GCA_046546095.1 Bacteroidales bacterium | reverse complement strand
CCGGCAGCAGCGATGATAATCAGTTCAGATTATCCTGCATCAGCTTGTCATATCCGGCCATAATGTCTCTCAAAACAGGATGCTGCGGATCTGCATGGCAACAGGCTTTGATTTCATTGACCGGCAATACCTTCGGGGAAGTGCCTGTGATGAATACCGCATCATATTTGAGTACATCTGTGACATGCACAGCTTTTACCTCAAGCTCCAGACCGAGCTCTTTGATCACCTGAATCACATACTTTCTGGTAATTCCTTTCAAAACCACATCCTCCGGTGCTGTAACCACTTTCCGTCCGACCACAAAGAACAAATTAGACTTACTGCCTTCGGTCAGAAAACCATGACGGTCGTACAACAGGACTTCATACACCTGCTTGATGGCTTTGTACCGGTTTACAACATCTTTCATGCTTTGGTTCCACTTTTTGATGTTGGGTCTCTCCCGCTCAAAACGAACCACAGCCACAGCGACCCCATCCCGGTATTCTTCAGCTGAAGGATAATGATGCGGTACCACCTCATGCAGCCACTTCAACAGTTTGCCATCGTAAAATGCAGAAAATCGGATATTTCCTTCTGTAAGACGATTTCGACTTATGCACATTCTGATGTCTTTCTGCAAAGCTGCCTTGGAAATTCTTTTTTTCACACCGGCCATAGCCAGCGAGTTTTCCATTCTTGACAAATGGTCGTTGAGAAAAACCACCTTACCATCCACCACCCGGACAACCTCATAAAACATATCATACCTGGCCAGAACCTGTCTGTTTATCTGCGACTCCGTGACAGCATGATGATCAAGGATAGCAATTCTTTCCTTTTCACCCATGCCGGTATTGTTTGATGTATTCCAGCAAGAGACTGAGCACCTTTTCCACGTTTTTATTAAAGGTTTGCAGGACAGCTTCCCACGACACCGGCTCGGTATCGGTTTTCCAGCAATCGTAGTCTGTACTCATGGCAACCACAGCATAGGGCAGCTGAGCCTCATTGGCCAGTATGGCTTCCGGGGCGATACTCATGTTGATAAGATCGGCACCCCAGGCTCTGAACATGTGCGACTCTGCCCGGGTCGAAAAGCGAGGTCCTTCAATAGTAATGATGGTTCCGCTTGTATGATGTGCATGCCCCTGCTTTCCGGCAATTTCTGCCAGTTTTTTCCTGATGCCGGCATCAAAAGGTTCTGCCATGGCGGTATGTTTCATATCACCGGCAGGGAAGCTTTCAAAAAAACTGAGTTTGCGCAGACGGGTAAAATCAATGAATTGATCTGCAAAAATCAGATCACCCGGTTTCATTTCCTCCCGCAGACTTCCTACAGCCGTAGAAGCAATGACTTGCGTACATCCCAGCTCTTTCAGTGCCCAAATGTTGGCCCGGTTATTCACCTGTGTCGGGGGCAAGTTGTGGGTCTTGTTGTGCCGGCTGAGGATGGCAACCGGGTGCTGATGAATTTCACCTATGCTGATATCAGAATGAGTCCCGTAAGGGGTAGCCATATTGACCGTTTCAGCTTTATCCAGTATTTTTGGATCCTCAAGTCCGGATCCGCCAATAATACCAATTCTATTCATATCTGAGTGAATCCAATTCCATTTTATATCTTTTACGAATGGCCGTATCTTCAGGAAAATGTGAATATGCCTGTTTGATGATATATTCTGCCGAATCAACCAGGTAGTCTTCTGTAAGCAAATCAAAATATCTTTTCATTCCATCGGCAATCAGGGGTTTGGTGTAATCTGCCGATGCATTAACGACAGAATCAAAAACGGGCATATATTCGTACATGGCATCCTCGGCCTCTCGTTCATTGTAATTGAAGAAATCCATCACAGATTTATAAAATACAAGTCCTGCATCATCGGTAAGTCTTTCAAAATTCCTGAGCATGGAATAGGTTTTGCTGTAACGGCCTTCCCTTGAATGTTCCAGCATCACCGGTATGCCGGATTTCACAATTTCCCTGATAACAAAGTTGTTGTCTGGAAAATACTCACCATAACGGTCTTTGCGTTTGGCCCTCACAAGATTCTTCACGGCATTGTCATAAGCTTTGCTGTATTCCGGCAATTTATTCATAGCAGTATCCTGAGAAATTTTGTGATACGACATCGCAAGATACAGATAAAGTTCGGGATCACCGGAGTATTTGTTCCTGTTCAGCATGCGATCTGCCCTGAAGGCACAATCCTCATATTCGCCGGCCTCATATTTATCAGCAAGTTTATCAAAATACCCACCAACAACCTGGGCTTGTGATATCTGCACGGACATCAATGTCAGCAAAAGCAATGGTAAAAAACGTTTCATAATCGCTCCATTTTTTTAGGATTTGAATGTAATCATTTCAAATAATATACCAAAAAATAATTTGGAGTATGCCAAAAACATCTGAAGGACACCTTTTAGCAGGTGACAAGGGAAGATATGCCAAAATATTTTGTATCTTTGAAAAGTAACCAAAGCCAGATAACATGAAAACATGGATGATATTTGCAGCTTTCATCAGCCTCAGCGGCCTGTTGTGCGCTCAGAATCCTAACTACTTCGATTACCAGATTGATTTTGACAGTGAATATTCCATGGATGAAGCAGTGATTCTTGATTCATCGTCCACATGGCAAATCGGGATACCTGACAAAACTGTTTTTGACAGTGCCTTTTCCCCGGTACACGCCATTCTTACCGACACGACCAATCCATATCCGGTAAATGACACTTCTTCCTTTATCATTCGCCACTTAAGGCCAATATGGCCCGGGGCCGGCAACGAATCGCTACAACTAAATTTCATGTACCGAATGAATACCGACAGCCTAACAGATTATGGACTTGTGGAGGCTTCCATTGACAATGGAGAAACCTGGATCAATTTGATAGATGAAGCTGACACTTACGGATTCTACTGGCTCACCGGGCAGGAACCGGTTCTGACAGGAAACACCGATGGCTGGCAGACATTTGGTCTGGAGCTAAGCTCCCTCACCTACGAGTTGGGACTTTCGGATACCCTGCTATATCGCTTTACATTCATTTCTGACGGAATTCAGACCAACAAGGATGGCTGGATGATTGACAATTTTGACCTGATTGATTCTTGGGAATCAAAGGAAAGCCTGCTGCAAAACAAGGAAATCAGGATATATCCCAATCCAACCTCCGGCACACTGCATATTGAAGGTGAGAATTTTTCTCCGGGCAGCAGCCGTATGGATGTGTATGATATCAGTGGCAAGCTACTGATTCAGCGCAGATTGCACAGCAGTTCCACCGAACTTGATCTTCCGGCAGGCATGTATTTTATCAGAATTGCAGGCAAAGAAATAACTGACATACAAAAAATCATCATCAAATAGAATAGTATGAAACAGTTCATCATCATACTGCTCCTAATAATCAGCCTTGCGGGTTTTTCTCAGGAAGACCGGGAAAAGAATACAGAGAACAATCTCCCGGACACAGCGGCCGGCACACTTCCGGATGGCGTATACACCCTTAAAGAAGTTGATGAGGCTCCCTCCTTCCCCGGCGGCATACCTGCATTGCGGCAGTTCATGGCAAACAACACCAGGTATCCGGAAAAAGCTCAATCCGACACGATAGGCGGGAGGGTAATTGTTAGTTTTGTGGTATCACCAGATGGCGAGATCACAAATGCCAGGATAGAACGCAGCGCACATCCCCTGCTGGACGAAGAAGCACTACGGGTTGTAAAGTCTATGCCCCGCTGGGAACCCGGCAAGCAGGATGGCAAAGCTGTGCCGGTGATGTATGGTGTGCCATTTTATTTTTCGTTTGGGGATGAGTGAGACGAAGGGAAAGCTCATTCAGAGTAAAGACCCGGCTCAAAACAATACTCACAGTGAGCTTTATTTTGTATCTATATGATGAGCTGAAACTAAAAAAATGATTGATTCCAGAGATAAACAAATAAGCGATTTCATCCAGGAAACCGAAGAATGCTATTCAAAAGAGATTTTTGATGGATAAAATTATGCATAAATTATGCAACTCTAAAATGACTGTTGACAAAACTGTCTTTTAACCCTAAACAACCAAGCATTATTTACAATTTCAATCATTCATCTATGTTATCGGACAAACAACCGATGGTGATTGCTATACCTGAGCTTAATGGGTACATGTTTGTTTCAGGCGGCCATTGACTTTTTTTCGGGATTTATTTTCCAGAAACCATCGGATTTTCTAAATTAATGATGAAATTTGCATCTTAAACTTTATAAAAGGACAATATGGCATCTTCATTCGGAAAAACCTGGTGGGGACAGCAATGGCTGAATTCTCTCAAAAACATTGATTACAGCAATCGCTTACCACGGGGTGCAACCTACGCACGCAAGGGAGCAGTGAAAGAAATCGGTATAAATGGCAATCACATCACTGCAAAGGTTGCCGGTAGCAGGCCAAGGCCTTATAAAGTAAGCATTTCTGTTCCCTCCTTTTCTGATCCTGAACTGAGCCATTTTCTTGAGGAAATTAAACAACGACCGGTAATTATTTCCAAATTACTCAATCGCGAACTTGATCCCTCCGTTCTGAAAATTGCAAGAAAGCACGGATTGCAGGTGTTTCCCAAACAATGGAGTGATTTTGACATGCAATGCTCCTGTCCGGACTGGGCTGTACCCTGTAAGCATCTGGCTTCAGTGATTTACAAACTCAGCTCCGAAATTGACAACAATCCCTTCATGGTTTTTGATTTACACAAGGTGGATTTGCTTGAGGAGATGACCAAAGCCGGTATTTCAATCAATAAAAAAGCAGCAGAGGTTCCCGCTTTACAAAATTTACTCTTTCAAAGAGGCAGGCTGGCAACAAAATTCAATAAAGAACAAGCATATACCAAACTGGATTTTTCAGGTCTGAAGCCATTACACGAGCCCCTAACCGCCTTGTTGTCAACAAACCCGGCTTTTAACGTTACATCAAAGGTTGATTTTCGTAAAAGCTATGAGAACACATTGCATCGTGTTGTGAAAAATGCACAACGAATTGCATCTGGCAAAATTGATTTATCTGAAGTTATGGATAGCACGCTCGCCGGGAATGAAAGAATCACATCCCACACAAACCTTTCCATAAGATTTGACCATACACTCCATGCACAGGTAATCAGCGATGACAAGGCAACACCTCCTGCTGTCCTGATGCAACAGCTTGCAGAAATACCCGCTTCCCGTACTCCGGACTATCAGCCAGCAACAGCCGCATTGCATACCACATTGCAATTGGCGATACAGTTAACAGCCAAAGGTGCCATTGTACCACAAATAGTATCCTTACCAGCCAATGATTATGCGATTCGGTGGTTGCCTGCTTTATTGAGTAAAAAAGTGGCAAATCTGTGTCAGAATCTGGAAACAATTTTACCTCCGGATTTATTGACAGGCACAGCAAAGGACAAAAACAAACCGCTTAACAACAACAGGGCGGTTCATCTGTTATCGGTTTTTATCAGCGAATTGGTAATTCATGCAAGCAAAGATGTCAGGAATGATTTGTTGCTTAGCTTATTTTTTAAGAACATCAGATACCCATTCAACAAACCAGGCGAGGAAGCACTTGCTGGTGGAATCATGTCCTGGCTGCAAAAGTTTTATCTTTCACAGGGTGATGTCAGGCCTGTTATAACAGTTGAAGAAACACCGGGGCAGCAATTCAGAATCAGCATCAAGGTAGAGCTTCCCGGCGGTGATATCAAACAGAGAGTACCATTAAAAGACCTTCTCACGCTGAAAAGTTTTGAACACCGTCGTTACGAAATATTGCAGTCCCTTGCTTTGCTGAGCGGATTTATCAATGGACTTGATGATTACATCAATTCAGCCGGAGAAAAGGAAATAATCATGGACAGGAGGAATTTTGCAGGTTTCTTAATGGAAATAGTTCCTGCTATTCAGCTTTTGGACATTCCGGTATTGCTGCCAAAATCCCTGCAAACCATATTGAAACCCAAACCAGGCTTGAAAATAACAAGCAAAGGAAAATCTTCCGGATTCATACGCCTTGATAAGCTGCTTGATTTCGACTGGCAGGTGGCTGTCGGTGACAACCTGATGAATGAAGATGAGTTCAGACAGCTACTCAAACAGTCTGAAGGCCTTATCAAATTCAAAACCAATTACATATATGTCGAAAAGGATGAACTGGAGAAGCTATTCAAACATTTCACCTCTGGCAAAAAAATCTCTTCCTTTCAGGTGATGCGCGCAGCACTGGCAGGTGAATACAAGGGCGCTCCCATTGCAATGGACAGCGAAGTTAAAGAAATGATCAATGAATTAACAAAAGTAGAAGAAACAAGTTTACCACAGGGCATCAACGCTCAAATGCGGGCTTATCAGCATCGGGGATTCTCCTGGATATACCGGAATGCAAGGATTGGATTCGGTTCGGTATTGGCTGATGACATGGGCCTGGGTAAAACACTGCAGGTAATTTGTTCCCTCCTGAAATTCAAGGAGGAAGGTTGTCTGGATAAGAAAAAAGCCCTTGTTGTGGCTCCCACAGGTTTGCTTACCAACTGGATGGCCGAGATTCAAAAGTTCACACCCGCATTAAAGGCTTGCATTTATCATGGTCCTAAGCGTGATCTCAGTGACACGGGCGATTTTGATCTGGTCATTACCTCATACGGGATACTGCGTAGCGATGCTGAAAAACTCAACAAAAAAGCATGGTATGCAATGGTCATCGACGAGGCTCAAAACATCAAGAACATTCAGACAGCACAAACCAAAGCTGTAAAAAGCATAAAAGCTGAAAACTATATTGCCATGAGCGGCACCCCTGTAGAAAACCGGATGAGTGAATTATGGAGCATCATGGATTACAGCAATCGCGGTCTGCTGGGCAGCGCCAAAGATTTTGCCGGATCCTTTGGTAACCCGATTGAGCGAACCAACGATAAAGCTGTCGCAGAAAAACTAAAGAAAGTAACAGCGCCTTTTCTGATGCGTCGATTAAAAACCGACAAAAGCATTATTACCGATTTACCCGATAAGGTTGAAATTGACAGCTTTGCTTCCTTGTCAAAAACACAAGCCGGATTGTATGAAAAAACACTGGAAAATGCCATGCACGCAATTGAGGATATAACAAGAACCGACAGCAAATCTTTGTTTAAACGGCAAGGCCTGGTGTTACAAATGATACTGGCACTGAAACAGATATGTAATCATCCTGCCCAGTTTTTAAAAGACAGCAATACCGATCCGGGCTTAAGTGGCAAAACAGAGTTGCTGTTCGACAAAATCGACAGCATAATCGAAAGCAATGAAAAAGTTTTGATATTCACTCAGTTCACTGAAATGGGGAAATTGCTTGAAGCATACATTGAAGACCGCTACGGGGAAAAACCCATGTATTATCATGGCGGTTGCAGTCTCAACCAACGAAAAGATATGGTAGAACGCTTTCAGACAAATCACGCCAACAGGATTTTCCTGCTCTCATTGAAAGCTGCCGGCACCGGGCTTAATCTGACTGCAGCAAATCACGTCATTCATTACGATCTGTGGTGGAATCCTGCAGTAGAAAACCAGGCAACCGACAGGGCGTATCGTATTGGCCAGAAAAGCAATGTGATGGTACATCGTTTTATCACCAAAAACACATTTGAAGAACGCATTAATGAGATGATTCAGCAGAAAAAAGCACTTGCTGAAATGAGCGTATCTACAGGTGAAAACTGGATTGGCAACCTGTCAAACAAAGAATTGCACGATGTGTTTAATTTATCGTAGTGGTACTACTGCAAGTTTTCCGTCATGCTTGCATCACCATCACTTCACAACGAGTTTTTCCTTCCATGTGACATTGTCTGATGTGATTTTCAGTACATAATGGCCTGCCGACAGATCATCCAGCTTGAGTGTGGTGATACCCGCCTCGGTTGTACCACGTTTTAACAGTTTTCCATCGGAAGAAAAAATCTCATACGCAGCACTATGGTCTATATCAATAGTAAGATAATCACCGGCAGGGTTGGGATACACTTTTGGCTGGCTCCGGCTGATCAGGTTTTCAGCACCGGCCAGTTCATTAGATTCCACAACATGATTGGCATCCAATGTCATAACAGCGCCGCTTACCGGATTATTCCAGTATAAACTCATTTGTAAATCCAATACATCCGGTGTGGGATCAGGCAGGTTGTAAACCAGACTAAAGGACTGGTTATTGCGCTCAACAGATTGATGTATCAGGTATGTAGCCTGACAATCCGTGGATGAAATCATTTCAGCAGACAGCAATTCTATTGAATCAATGACGTGGAAAGGCATGAATGCAACCGGATTTTCGTCAAAACTGCTGTCGGCAGAACAGATAATCGCCGTTTCCGGTGCCGGTGTAACAAGGTTAAGTGCCATACTTACGGCCGAATCGGGGACCATATACATCCTCGTAGCCGAATCCAGAGAACATGATTCGTCGTTGATAGGATAAAGTGTAGTATCACTTTGGCCCGGCATATCATACATAATGCTTCTGCCATCAGGATAAGTAAATTCAATGCTTACAGCCTTGAGTTGTCCGTAATCGTATTGTTCACAATCGGAAACCGCTACACCCCAGGGTTCGGTAAGCGGATAGCCATAGACAGAATCCCAGGCTTCCACGGATGCATACTCCCCTGTCAAAGGCGTTTCAGCATCGCACACGCAAAGTGTAAAATCAGGATAACCTGCAGGCATCGTGCTGGTGAAGCAGAGGTTCACTACATCGTTTCCACTCTGACATGCTGAATTTTCATCATCAGCCTCAGCACATCCCAATACATCAAAAGGGGTACCTGTCCAGCCGGAATAATCAGCATCCGGGCCCCAGTTTGATACCGGTGGCAGCAACTGTACAACACCATGATTTCCCGGGGCAATGGTATCTCCGCCGGGAGCAAGCAGGTAAAATCCGAGATCAGAAACAAAGGTGTGGTCAAGGGTAAAGCAGACGTCAACATCTACGGTTTCATCCATAACATACTGTGCCTGCACGGAACCAATGGCAAGCACGAAAAACAAAGCAATCAGAAAATTTTTCATAATAATGG
>JBKGYK010000092.1:0-9295 GCA_046546095.1 Bacteroidales bacterium | reverse complement strand
TACCTAAGTGTGATGTCAGTGTTTTGTTTATTCCACAAACATCAGCAATTTCTTTAAGATAGGCATTCATTTTCTGGTTTGTAAGAACCGGCAATAACTTTTCACCTTTTTTCTTCTCCTCAAACGTATATTTCTCAAGTATGGACATGCTGATGGGCAAGAGGGGTATCATGGACTTTGATTCTGTTTTCTTTCGGAACACTTTTATCCATAACTCCCCATCACTTCCTTTGATGATATTTTCAGTGCTTAATGCGGCGACATCAACAAATGCAAGACCCGTGTAGCAACAGAACAAAAAAACATCCCTGACTTGATCTAATCGTGGAATTGAAAATTCTTTTTCTGTTAAAGCAGTTAGGTCTTCCTGAGTTAAAAACTCGCGCTCGACAGGTTTTAGTCTGGTTTTATATTTTGCAAATGGATCCCTGACAATGTATTCGTAATCAACAGCCATATTGATGACTTTTCTGAAGTTTTTGAGGTACTTTACTGCTGTGTTGTGATTACAGTTACGTTGAATTTTCAGGTAGTTTTCAAAGTCTTTCACAAATTCATATTTCAGTTCCTTGAGTGGAATGT
Source organism: Bacteroidales bacterium (assembly GCA_046546095.1). Classification (GTDB taxonomy): domain Bacteria; phylum Bacteroidota; class Bacteroidia; order Bacteroidales; family ML635J-15; genus JAQIBY01. The sequence goes on along the minus strand of JBKGYK010000092.1, from coordinate 8,713 downwards.
CGGCTTTTTTGTACCTTATCTGCATGAAATCAAAAACATGCTTTTTGGTTGTTTCATACCTGATGGCCGTCCTTTCGCTGTATCCTTTTCCAATTAATGATTTGATTTTTTTATTGTGCTGTTCAAACACGTCCAGAAGAGTCTTGCTACGATTGTCATTACCTTGCAATATGGCTTTTAGGATGCCGGCACTTACGTGTTCGCCCCTGTCAAGTAAATCCCTGCGAATGGCTTCTACTTTCACAACCAGGCTGTGCATGTAATTTCGCAATTCCTTTGCTTCGGTAGTATTACCAAGTACGTGTCCATTATCCCACTTGTTTTTCGACAGTTTGCGATTGAGAGCAATGTTTGCCCGTTTGCCGTCCACGGTAATGCGCATAAATACTGGCACACGCCCTTCTGAATCAACACGATCAGTTCTGACGTATAATGAAATTGCAAAGGTTTTCATGTGTTCTTTGATAATTATGGCAACCGAATTGGTAACCTAACTACCTGAAAAAGCCTGAAATATTGTGAAATTACGTGAAACAAAAAATGGCTTACAACTTTCATTATAAGCCATTTGGTGGTAATCGGTTTTGCTTTCAGTGGAGCTGCCGGGAGTCGAACCCGGGTCCAAACAAGAAACAGAAAAGCTTTCTACATGCGTAGCTTGTTTTCGTTTGTAGGGATGTGAACGGGAACAAGCACCCTGGGCACATCCTTAGTTCCTGAATTGTCTCTGTTTTCGCGGAACACATAAACAGATAGCCTGAAATTTACTGCACTCCCTGATCGGTCGGAATCAGGCTAGTCCTTCCGGGGAATGTCTCGTCGCAACACCTTGTGTTGCGATTAGGCATAACTTACTGTGATTCGGTTACGCAGCGAGAGCGTAGTTATCTTCGCCATTTAAAAAGTGTGTGAACAGTTGATGACGGGCTTAATCACATGGCCCGGCATGCTTACTCATCCATTTACCTTGCTGTCAATACCATTTCAGCCCCGATAAATGGGGTAACAATTATATTGCAAAAATAATGCTAAACCCGCACAAAGCCAAACAAATTTTCAGGCGAGGCGAAACAACATCTCTAAATGCTGAATACCAACCATTTTGATTAATTTGGCTCAAATGAAAGCACGAGATCGAAGGCTGACAAATCGGCATTCTCATTCCATCTGTCCTGAATTTGTATGTAATAATCCTTATCAGCTTCCTCTATATCAAATTTCACGGGCAGGGCATCTGTGCCTCTTATTTCCCTGAGTTTATTTTCCGCTTCATCCAGAAAATACAATCCGGCTGCCACTTCAAGATTTTCTTGTTTTGAAGCCATGACAGACAAAACACCGCTTTGTTCAGGATGGATTATAAAAATATCCTCATCCTGTGTCGGGAAAATTGCAAGCTGAATCGTATCGTTCACATCAACAAGTTTGGCCTGGCTGTAGTCATTGTTTGGTTCATATTCATCCATTTCCGGGATAAACTCGGTCTTCCAGGTAAAAAGCTGCTCCGAAGCGTTTTCATCCCAGCGATCACATATACCCAGATAGTATTCACCCGGTTCAGGAAGGGCTACACTCTGTGGCAATTCCTGTTTCCCTTGTATGGTTCTGGATTTTTCTTCATCAAATTCATCAAAGCTTGCAAAACTGACAGCCAGATTGAGATTTTCAGGAACATCTTTGGCAGTCACCCTGATGTATCCAGCAGTATCTGTTGTCATCTTAAACCAATCCACCTCCCCTTTTGGAAATATGGCTGATTTATGTGTTTTACCGGTTTCGGTTTCGTAAGCAGACTCCTGCTCATTATTGGGTTCGTATTCATCAAACTCTTCCAGAAACTCAAACTTCACCTTAAACGTATCCTCCGATGCATGTTCATTCCACCGGTCAGCAACCATTGCATAGAAGGTATCAGCTTCATGAACGGCATACGCAGCCGGCAATTCCAGGAATGGAGTAAGAAATTTTTCCTTTTTTTCACCCCACTCATCATATTCGGCAAAACGCACTTGTACATTAAGATTTTCCGGTTCAGATTTGGACATTACCTTGATATAGCCTTTACCGGGAGCTTCCATCATGTACCAGTCTACATCTTCTTTGGGATGAATTTGCATGCTGAATTCAGTTCCTGTCTCTATGGCATTTGCCTCTTCAATCTTGTCATTTGGCTCTACCGATTCATTTGCCGCTTCCTCAGGTTTGGAATCACAGGAAAACATTGCAATTACCAAGCCGGGTATAAAAAATAAGTTGCGTGTTTTTTTCATAATGCTCGTGGTTTTGGTTTAATCCATGTAAAATAACACTATTTTTCATTATCTCCAAATCTTATCTTAAATAACACAATAATCAAACAGGCTACTGTAAATCAGATATTTCAGATGAGATACTTTTGCATCAAAAGAAGGAAACAGCACAGGCCTTTGGAAAAGCATAAATTTAACTGTAATTTTAAAAGATTTTAAAACATCTGTCTATGAATAAAATAAAAGTTGGTGTACTCAAAGAGACCAAAACGCCACCTGACCGCAGGGTCGTGCTCACCCCCGTTCAGGTTATGAGAGTAAAAGAGCAGTTTCCCCATGTAGATATTGTGGTACAACCCAGCAATTTGCGCTGCTATAAGGATGAGGAATACGAACGCCTTGGCATCATTATGCAGGAAGATTTGTCCGATTGCGACATTCTCATGGGTGTTAAAGAAGTGGATATTCCCACGCTTATCCCCGAAAAAAAATACCTTTTCTTTTCTCACACCCATAAAAAGCAAGACTACAATCGTGAATTACTTCAGGCACTGGTAAATAACAACATCCAGATGATAGACCATGAATGCCTTACGGATGACCATGGTGTCAGACTTGTTGCATTTGGCAGATGGGCAGGTATTGTAGGTGCATATAACGGCCTCATTGCATGGGGAAAAAGAAGCGGAGATTATGATCTGATCAGGGCAAAAGATTGCTTTGATATGCAGGAAATGCTGCACGAAGCAGAAAGTGCCATACTGCCTCCAAGATTTAAAATTCTGATAACCGGCGGTGGACGTGTTGCCGGTGGTGCCCTGGAAACCCTGGAGCCACTGAATCTCTACCATGTCAGCCCTGAAGAGTTTCTCAATGAAAGCTTTGACGAACCGGTGGTTTGTCAGATTGATGCTGATCAGTATGTAGAGCTTAAAACCGGCGGGTGGAAATCTTTCCCTCATTTCTTTGAAAATCCGCAGGAATATAAATCAACATTCAAACCCTACAGTAAAGTTGCTGATATGTGGATCCCTTGTCATTTTTGGGACCCAAACAGCCCGGCATTTCTCAAAGCGGAAGATTACAGAGAGGATGACTTTTCCATCAAAGTGATAGCTGACGTATCCTGTGATATCAAAGATCCCATCCCCTCCACGCTCAGGGCATCAACCATTGCCGATCCATTTTACGGGTACAATCCGAAAACAGAAGAGGAAAGTGATGCTTTTGAAAAAGACAATGTTACGGTAATGGCTGTGGATAACCTGCCGGGAGAATTGCCTCGCGATGCATCTGAAGATTTTGGCAACACACTTATTGAAAGGGTATTTACCTATTTGTTTGACACTGATAAACCTGACAATGATGTGATCATGCGAGCAAGTATCTGTAAGGATGGTGAACTGACAGATGATTACAAATACCTGCAGGATTTCCTGGAAGGAAAAGAGTAACACAGGCTTTTTATCAAAAATAATTATCAATTCAGAGGCATAAATGACTTATGAACAAATCCCTGCCATTTGATAATCTGAAAATGCGGATTCAGGGCGACATTGCAGTATCCGAAACCTATCGCCGTCTCTATGCTACCGACGCATCGGCATATCGTGAATTACCTGCAGCCGTAGTATGGCCTAAAAACAAAGAAGATATCCATACCACTCTCCGGTTTGCAAGGGAAAACAAAATACCCGTCATTCCACGTGCAGCCGGCACATCTCTGGCCGGTCAGGTGGTTGGAAACGGACTGGTCGTGGATATCTCCAGGCACATGAAAGGCATTCTGGATTATCAGCCCGCTGCAGCCCGGATTACGGTTGAACCCGGTGTAGTCAGGGATGAACTTAACAAGTATACTGCAAAGGACGGATTGTTTTTTGCCCCTGAAACATCCACATCCAACCGTGCCAATATTGCCGGCATGGTGGGTAACAACTCCTGCGGTGCCCACTCCCTCATTTATGGTTCCACCCGTGAACATACCCTGGAGGTGGAAGCCATCCTCAGCGACGGAAGCGAAGTGGTATTTAAAAATCTGAACAAGGAAGCCTGGGACGATAAATGTCGCCTCAAAACACGGGAAGGAGAAATCTATCGTCAACTGAACGACATCCTCTCTCCTGCTGCCAATCAGGAAGAAATAAGAAAACAATATCCCGACCCGCGAATAAAAAGAAGAAATACCGGATATGCCCTGGACATCTTGCTGAATAATGCAATTTTCGGCAATACCCAGCAGGACATCAATCTATCAAGCCTGATATGCGGTTCTGAAGGCACACTGGTGTTCATCACAGCCGTCACTCTGAATCTCTCTCCCCTGCCTCCAAAAGAAAAAGCACTTGTATGTGTCCATACTGACAGCCTGGAAGATGCGTTTAAAGCCAATCTCATTGCATTGAAATACAATCCCGGCAGTGTGGAACTGATGGATGATCAGGTGCTGGAACTAAGCAAGAGAAATCGTCAGCAGGAAGAAAACAGATATTTCATCAAAGGCAATCCTGCGGCCATTCTGATCGTGGAGTTCGCACGTAACAACAAGACTGAAATTGAGAAACTCGCCCGGCAGATGGAAGATGAAATGCGCTCGTCCGGATATGGGTACCATTTTCCCATTGTCAGCGGAAGCAATATTCAAAAAGTATGGGATTTAAGAAAAGCCGGTCTGGGAATTCTGTACACCATGCCCGGTGATACAAAACCTGCCCCGGTCATTGAAGACACTGCCGTACATCCTTCGGTACTGCCGCAATATATGGAGGATTTTGGCCGTCTGATCGAAAAATACAATTTGCAGTGTGTGTATTATGCACACATCGCTACCGGTGAGCTGCATTTAAGGCCACTGTTGAATCTAAAAGACCCGGCCGATGTAGAAATGTTCCACACCATCGCTCTTGAATCGGCAAAGCTTGTTAAAAAATTCCGGGGCTCACTGAGTGGAGAACATGGCGACGGACGTCTACGTGGTGAGTTTATACCTCTCATGCTTGGAGATCAAGTCTACCATATGCTTGAACAGGTAAAAGATGTTTTTGATCCTGACAGATTGTTCAACCCCAACAAAATCACCGAAACACCACCCATGAATGAGTCGCTCCGGTATAAACCCGGACAAAAAACCCGTGAGATTGATACTGTTTTTGATTTCTCCGAAGCAGGTGGAATTTTGCGGGCAGCTGAAAAATGCAACGGCAGTGGTGATTGCAGAAAAACAAGCATTATGGGTGGCACCATGTGTCCCTCTTTCATGGCCACAGGAGACGAGAAAGATGCCACCAGAGGACGGGCCAACATGTTGCGTGAAATCCTGACAGGAAACGCAAAAGAAAATCCTTTTGATGATAAAAAGCTCTATGAGGTATTGGACCTTTGCCTTGTCTGCAAAGCATGCAAATCAGAATGCCCAAGCAGCGTAGATGTAGCCAAAATGAAAATGGAATTTCTGCAGCATTATTATGATGCTCACGGCATCCCTCTCAGAAGCCGTGCAGTGGCGTATCTTCCACGTATACATAAACTCAGTGCCGGCTTTCCACGCCTGACCAACTTTTTTCTGAATAACAATATTACCGGCACACTCATAAAACGCATCATCAGATTTGCTCCGGAAAGACATTTTCCACCCATGTCTGAACAAAACATGGGCAAATGGGTGAAACAATACCTGAAGCATATCAGCCCGGATAAAAAACGTGGCAAACTTTACCTGTTTAAAGATGAATTTACCAATTTCCTGGATGCACACGCCGGAATAGCGGCCATACAGTTTTTTACCCGGCTGGGTTATGAAGTGATCATTCCGGAAACGAGGGAATCAGCACGTACCTGGCTGAGTAAAGGATTGCTTCGTACCAGTAAAAAAATCGCCAATGAAAACATTCTCCGACTGAAAGAACAGGTAAGTGAAGAAACTCCCCTGGTGGGCATAGAACCATCTGCAATTCTGGGTTTTCGGGATGAGTATCCTGATCTTGCATATCCCGAACTGAAAGATGATGCAAAAAAACTGGCAGGTAATTGTCTGATGTTTGAAGAGTTTGTGGCAGCAGAAATTAAAGCCGGCCGCATCACAAAAGAAGATTTCACCGAAGCCCCTGCCCAAATAAAATTCCATGGACATTGTCAGCAAAAAGCTGTTGCCGGCACTGAAGCCACCCGGACTGTACTTTCATTACCCAAAAACTATATGGTAGAAGAGATACCGAGTGGATGCTGCGGCATGGCCGGCAGTTTTGGCTATGAAAAAGAGCATTATGACCTGTCTATGAAGATTGGCGAAATGGTTCTGTTTCCTGCAGTCCGGGAAGCTGAACAGGATACGCTAATTGTGGCAGGTGGCACATCATGCAGATGCCAGATCAAGGATGGTACAGGTACCGATGCACTGCATCCCGCAGAAGTCATGCTCGCTGCCTTAAAACCGTAATAATACCTGCTATTGTTTATCTTTTTGGATTGAGATAGTTTTATTCCTGGTTTATAAACCTTTCTGCGAATGCTTTTGCAATTTTCTGCAGGGCTAATTTGGCTTCTTTCCTTGCAGTGTTTGCAGGAGGCCCCTGGGGAGTATTGTTCACATCAACAACATAAATGCGCCCGTCCTCATTATCCCTGAGGACATCCAGCTCCCCAAAATCAAGACCCGATTCCAGACAAAATGCATTCAGCTTACTTACTTCCTCCCCACTCAATACATCATTGATGTTTTTCACTTCAGTATTATACGTGGTGTTGAGAAAGCGTTCTGATTTGTATCTTCGTTTCAGATATACAAAATCCAGGCAGCCTCTAACAACAGGAACCCGGATATCTTCCACTGCATCTTCGCCAATGCTGTTATCAATCAGTCGCTGATAAATATAGCCTTCTTCCGGTGATTTTATCGGGCAATGAAGTACCAGGCCATCGTGCGTAGCATTCTGATCACTTTTGCGTACACAAAATCCCTCATATTCCAGCGGATCAATGAATGTTCCATAAGCAAAAACATCAAAAAATATTTCATCCACATGATTTTTGCTGATATCACGGCTTTGCAGATTAACCACCGGCATATCTGCCGAAAGCTGCTCAGGCAAATGATATTCTTTACGAAGGGTAAGGTATTCCCAGTACACACACAAACCGGCTTTTTCCGGTCTGCGGTTGCTGATATTGTAATGCAGAATTTTTGCGATTTTATAAATTGTAGATCCCCGGCTGGGATAATGAGGATAAACAAAGATTCGCCTGTTCCGGAAACCATTGGCAATACAATGTCTCAGGGAAAGAAACAGATGTCCTATATCCTTTGTAAGCATCTCAAATACCGGCATACCTTTGCGGTATTTATTTCTTATTCCACGATGATATCTCTGCTGAAAATACAATATGTTACTTTTTGACAAAAATACGTTTTTTTACTCAACCAATATCACAGAAAATACCTATTTTTTTTAACAGAAATTTAACTTTTAAGGCTTGGGTATTTAAATAAATAAGATGATCTTTGCGCCCAATTAAGAACCAAACAAATTAGTATACTACATGAGGACAAATGTTATCTTTTTAGGAATAATCAGTATATTTGCAGTATTCGCAAGCTGCACCGAAAGTGAAATTCAAATCGAAGGTGAAGGAAGCCCACAAAAGAAAGAACTTGCAATAGACGGATTTAATTCAATTCATCTGGATTGTGATATTGATGTGGAATACTCCTATGGTGATCATCACAGTGTTACCCTGGAAGCACAAAAAAACCTCTTGGAATTTGTTAAAGTGAATGTCAGGGACAGCAGGCTTTATATTACCATTCCGAAGGATATGAGCATCCGACCGACTTCAGATATTGTTTTACATATCACAATGCCTGAAATAAGAAGCATCACCAACAACAGTACCGGTGACATTCATAATAAAACAGCTTTTGAAAGCACTGAACGTCTTAGCATTATTCTCAATGGCCTGGGAAACATCACCTGTCACTGGGGGGATGCCGGCAGGGTTATTATTGACAGCGACGGTAGCGGCAATATTTCAACTGATGGTAAAGTAAAAGAAATGTATTTTCAGTCCAGTGGCACAGGAAACATCAAATTTTCAGGGGAATCCAAAAATACCAGAGTGGAAATGAACGGCAGCGGAAACTGCAATTTTACAGGATCTTCGGATTATTACGAATTGATCCTAAATAGTTCAGGAAATTTCAATGCTCATTCTTTCCTTGCAGAAAATGCAGAAGTAATTAATAATGGTTCCGGTGATGCTGAAGTGAATGTTATCGACATGCTTACTGTAAAAATGGACGGTTCCGGAAATGTCATCTCTCATGGTGATCCGGTTGTGCGTCTTGAAAACAATGGCTCAGGCGACTTTATTAAATCCAATAAATAAACTCTGTTTATTAATAACCTGTAGAAAGCCCCATGCAGTTATCTGTCTGGGGTTTTTCTTTTTTTGTGCTTATTTTCATAAAA
>JBKGYK010000091.1:0-9312 GCA_046546095.1 Bacteroidales bacterium | reverse complement strand
TCTAGGTGGTTTACTCCCCATTAAATCGGACAATACACTTTATGATTTTAAAGCCCATGAGTTTTATCCGGGATTGGTGGGTTTTCATTGCATCGGAAAAGACGATGCAAGGATTTTAAGATGTATCTCCATGCCACCAAAGCTTTTTTTCACGTTTTGAGCTCATCCCGGTAGGAAGCCATCCACAATCCCATAAAACACAGGGTTCCGTTAACAAGTAAAAGCTCATATGCAAACGCATATCCCCATACGCGTGCAACGACCAGCATGATGAAATAACTCAGCACCGGAGACAAAATGGCAATGATGGGTACAAATTTCATTCTGAGCTGCCGCTTTGTAAATATGCCGAAAGCAAACATGCCGAGCAAAGGCCCGTAGGTATAGCTGGCCACGGTAAATATGGAATCCACCACGGAGCGGTCTTTTACCAGGTTGAAAATCATGATTACCACCAACAGCAGCAGTGAAACACCAATATGAACCCGTGTTCTGAGACGTTTTAGTTTTTTTTCAGCCAGCTTTTTGCCATCGAGGATATCCACGGTAAAGGAAGTTGTCAGAGAAGTAAGGGCCGAGTCTGCAGACGAATATGCCGAAGCGATAAGCCCCAGAATAAAAAAGGCAAGCACCACATTTCCCAGTTGTGACTGTGCCAGCAGCGGGTACAAATGATCTCCGTCAGCAGGCAGTGCGATGCCATTGCTTTGTGAAAACACCACCAGCAGCACGCCCAGGCTTAAAAACAAGAGGTTAAAGGGAATAAAAGCCAGCCCGTAGGTCACCATGTTGGTTTTGGCATCTTTCAGGTTACGGCATGACAGATTTTTTTGCATCATATCCTGATCCAGGCCGGTCATCACAATGGTAATCAGCATACCAGACAAAAACTGCTTGAAAAAATGCTGCCGGCTTTGCCAGTCATCAAATACAAACATACGGGAATAATCGCTGTCGTGGATAACATCTACCATTCCGATAAAAGACAAATCCATCTGCTTTGCAATGATCACTACGGTAGCCACAACAGCGGTCAGCATCAGGGCTGTTTGCAGGGTATCCGTCCAGATGATGGTTTTGATTCCGCCCCTGAAGGTGTACAGCCATATAAACAGGATGGTAACGATAACGGTCACCCAGAAGGGCACATTCCAGGCATCGAACACCACCAGTTGCAGGACTTCAGCAACGATAAACAGACGAAAGGATGCCCCGATTGTACGGCTGAGCAGAAAAAATGCCGCCCCGGTTTTGTATGCCGACAAGCCAAAGCGCTTATCCAGATAGCCGTAAATGGATGTCAGGTTCATGCGGTAATACAGCGGCAGCAAGACAAAGGCAATCACCAGATACCCCAGGAAATAACCCATCACCATCTGCATGTAGGTAAAATTTGTATCAAGCACCCAGCCGGGTACGGAAATAAATGTTACTCCTGAGAGGGAAGCTCCCAGCATTCCAAAAGCCACCACAAACCATGGCGATTTGCGGTTACCAAGAAAAAAGGCAGCGTTGTCCGCCTTTCGCGATGTCAGTTGGGATACAAGCATCAACAGCAAGAAGTATCCCAGGATCATTACCAATACTACAAGTGGTGTCATGCGGCGAATATAGGGATAATTTAAAAAAGACTGAGAACGACAGAGCCTGAAATTTAGGTATCGGTGGAGTTTTTACTGATGTTTTTATGACATAAAACCCCATCCTTGAAACATAATCAGCCAGCACTCTTCCCTGATGTCAACAAAATTTGATACCTCAACATAGCATGCAAAGCTGAAAGTTTTTGTACCTTGGCTGACGTAAGAATTTACACATGAATGATTACACCAAAATACTTGTAAAGTACTGGGGTTACAGCAATTTCAGGGATTTGCAGGAAGAGATAATCTTGTCTGTTGCTGAGGGAAAAGATACTTTGGGACTCATGCCCACCGGCGGAGGAAAATCCATCACTTTCCAGGTATATTCTCTTGCCAATGAGGGTGTATGCATTGTTGTTACGCCCTTGATTGCTTTGATGAAAGATCAGGTGTACAACTTAAAACGCCGTAAAATCAAAGCCACAGCCATTTATTCCGGCATGAGCCGTGATGAAATGGAGATGGCACTGAACAATACTGTCAACGGTGGGTACAAGTTTTTGTATTTATCTCCGGAGCGATTGCAAACGGAGGCTTTCAGGGAGAGGCTCAAACAGATGAACGTAAATTTGCTGGCCATTGATGAATCACACTGTATTTCACAATGGGGTTATGATTTTCGGCCCTCCTACCTTGAAATTGCCAATATCCGTGAAATATTGCCGCATGTTCCTGTTCTTGCCCTTACGGCAACAGCCACACCGGAGGTTGTCAAAGATATTCAGGAAAAACTGAAATTTAAGGAAGAAAATGTTCTGCAAAAGAGTTTTGAGCGCAAAAACCTGGCCTATGTTGTGCGCTATACCGAAAATAAAACAGCGGAGCTACTTAAAATTGTTACACGCATTCCCGGATCTGCGGTAATTTATGTCCGGAGTAGAAATAAGACAAAGCAGATTGCTGATTTCTTAAAAAAGCAGGGTATTTCTGCTGACCACTACCATGCAGGTTTGGGCAAGGAAATTCGCGAACAAAAGCAGGAAGCCTGGCAAACAGACAAAATCCGCATCATGGTTTCAACAAATGCCTTTGGTATGGGCATAGACAAATCAGATGTCAGACTTGTGGTGCACATTGATTTACCTGAATCGCTGGAGGCTTATTTTCAGGAAGCCGGACGTGGTGGCCGGGATGAGAAAAAAGCCTGGGCTGTTTTATTATACAATGAAGGCGACATCAGCAATCTGAACAAACGACTGACAACCAATTTTCCGCCACTTGATAAAATCACACGTGTTTATGAGGCTTTGGGCAACTATTATCAGCTACCTGTGGGTGCCGGCAAAGACATGGCTTATGATTTTGATATATTCGATTTTTCAAAAAAATTCAAGCTTGATCCAATGACCATTCATTACAGCCTCAAAATTCTGGCAGGTGAGGGTTATATTGAGGTCACTGAGGAAGTAAATAACCCAAGCCGGATTATGTTTATCATTCACCGTGATAAATTGTATGAGTTTCAGGTTGCAAATAAAAACCATGATGTTTTTATCAAATTGCTGCTACGCTCTTACACCGGATTGTTCACCAACTACACAAACATCAACGAAGACATACTGGCAAAACGGGCTAACACAACACCCAAAATAATTTACGAGTACCTGAAAACTCTTCAGAAGCTAAACATACTGAAATACATACCGAGAAAGAACAAGCCTATGGTGGTATTTACCGAAGAACGTCTGCCTTCCCGCCATTTATCCTTTGACAACAAAGCTTATGCCTTCAGAAAAAAGCGGTTTAAAAAACGTATTGAAGCTGTTACACATTACGCCACGACAACTGCAAAATGTCGCTCTCAGATTTTGCTGGAATATTTCGGACAAAAAAATCCCCGTCGCTGTGGGCAGTGTGATGTATGCCTGAGGCGTAATGAACTGGGTTTGAGCAAATATGAATTTGACATGATTCTTGACAGCATTAAAGAGAAAATACAGGCAGAACCCATGCTATTGAATGAGCTGGTAGAATCAAACAAGCACAAGAATGAAAAGCTCATCAAAGTTATTGAATGGCTGTTTGATAATCAGAAAATCCACAGGGACAAAGAAAACCGACTGGTTTGGGGCAAAAAATAGCCTGCTGTACAATATTATCCTCTCTGCACAACATCAATCCTGCACTCAGCACGAACTACGTCTTTTATGCGATACGAATTGGATGTTTTTACGGAATGAACAGCACAAATTAATATGTACATTACAATATCCCAGGCAAGCTGTAAAATACGGCATGTAAGGCAATAATAAAAACAGAAAGGCAACATAATGCCTCTCATTGGAAAACGACATAAAATAAACGGCCATATTCTGGCACTACTGTTAACACTCTGTTTTTCAGTTAGTGGATTTGTCGTATCTGCTCAGGAAACATCAGATTACATTACTGTCGATTTAAGCGATAGTCCCACAGCTACTGATACCCTGACAGATATTCTCAGGGATGATACCAATCCATGTACGGCAGAGGACGGGGATTATTCTCCGGGAACAGATGCCTCCTGTGTTACTTTTAAGCTAATACTTCATCCGCTATCTGCAGGGATATCAGCTCAGGTACTGGATGGTGCCACGCCCGGTTCTGAGAGCTGGGGTATCAATTGCAATCAGGCAGGGCCTATCTCCGAAGGATTGTGTCTTAATCCGGGAGAGATCGTACATTATCTGACTTATTGCAAATCAGGAAACAATCCAAATACATTCAGATTTGGTTCACTGCCAAATCCTGATATTTTTTACACCGGTGTTTCTACGGCCATTTGCCCTGATATTATTTACATTGGAGAAGGTTTTTCGTCCTATTCCATTGAGTCCACCGCCACAGATTCTGCTTTAAAAGCGGAATATGAGTCCTATCTTTCATGCTGGCCGGATTGTGACAGCCTACTGACCAGCAATGTAAACTCTGTTGAGATCATACCCTCTGGCGACTTCCCCGACTCTGTGGAATATGTAATTTCCGGCAGTTTGAGTGATTACGATTCCCCCTGTGTGGACGAAATCAACGCTGAGCAGAACTTTACCATAGAACTCTATGAGCCCTTGTCTTATGAGACGGCACCCGAAAGTGGTGTATACTCCTGCTGCGAATACAAGGAATATCTGGATCTGGAAGTGATGAACGTCAGTGGCGGAGTTCCCTTTGCAAAAGGATCTTCTGATGAATACATATTCACCTGGTATGATGAATTTGACGGACAAGGCAATGAATTGAAAAGTCATTCAGGAGTATATTCATATTACAGAATCTATTCACCGGGTGATTATTCTGTACAGATAGAAGATTCCAATACCAATTGCGATCCGGAGGTATATAATTTCCCGGTAAAAACGGAAACAGAATTGCCTGTAGAGTTGATTTCCTTTGAAGGAAGCTGTAAAAACGGAAAGGCAGAATTAAAATGGACAAGTGCGCAGGAATACTATAATGATTACTATCTGTTGGAAAAATCTGCTGATATGAAAACATTCAATACAGTGGAAAGAATTGAAGGCAAAGGATTTTGTCAAAACATGTCCAATTATTCGTATACAGATAACAAGTACAACCCATCAGAAAAATACTATCGTCTTTCTCAGGTAGATTTCGATGGAAGCTGCGAAGTTCTGGAAAGCATCAGCCTTAATTGTGAAGATGCAGAAAGCACTGAATCATACATCCGGATATCGGAAAATCCTTTCAGTCACCATCTGAAATTTGAACTGATAAATATTTCTCCTGACCGGCTTTCTATCCACATCTATGACAAACACGGCAACGAGCTATACCAGGAAACAAAAGGAAGCGGCACGAACCATCAGCTAAACCTGGGCCATTTGTCTCCCGGCATGTATGTTCTTCAGGTACTGGCAGATGAACAAATGATTGTCAGAAAAATCATCAAGCAGTAAGCGAGCAATAAATAAGAAAAAAGTAAAAGAATTCAGCTCTGGTTTTATTCTTCCTCGTTATTTACAGGTTTGATCCATTTCCCTTCTTTCAGGACAACTCCACGGCTTTTTTTGCCATCGATGAGCACTTGCAAAGGTTTGTCAAACACTACATGTCTGAGATATTCGTCCTCATATTCTGCTGGCTTGCTGTTTAGATAATCCAGGTCATAAAATCCGTCATCAATGTTTGGATTTATGGTGAAGTAGCCAACCTGAAAAGATGTAAGATTCTGGAAAAAATGTGTTCCCTGTGATGGGTCTACTCTGTAGTTTTTCAAACTGGCTTCTACCATCAGTCCGGCGGCAGAAATCTGTGCCCAGCGTACAGGGATACCCAGCCAGGAATCACTGCTACCCCAGCGGCCAGGCCCTACAAGTATATACTTTTCATCTTTGGCCTGCAGTTTTTCGTTTAGTTTCCCGATGAGTTCTGCCACTTTTGGATTGTTGGCAGGATTAAAATTCTCAGGCCGGACATAAATGATGTGTCTTAAATCATCATAAATGCCGTTGCCCAGGGCAGATTCACACTCAATAACAGTATCCTCTTTGTCAAGCTTGCTCAGATCAATATTGCTTGTTTCCTGATTATCAACAATGGGCCGGATTTGTAACAGATTGAACACATTGCTGAGAATTTCACCTTTGGCACCCAGGCAGACAGCAAATTCTATTTCTACAGGATTGTTCATTTCACGTTGCCCGATACTAAGTACATCGTGGATAATATCTCCCAGGGGTACAAATTTGTGTTTCAAGATATTGGCAAAAGTTACTACTTTTTTACCATTTTCCGAATATCCGTCCCGCAATACATTATCGTTATAATCAAAGGTTGAGACGATATGTTTCAGTGTTCCGTCATTTTCCGCTTCTTCAATCGGTGCTTCGATAATGTTTACGCCATTGTTTGTATCGGCTTTAAAGCTCTGCTTATCCATATCCAAAGACATGAATTTTTTTTGTGTTTCTCGCAGCGCCATACCTGTACTGCTGAGCTGTAGTATTTTCTGGGGATTTTTGGGAGAAAAACGCAGACTCTGCTTTCCATCGACCACATACTGTCCCAGGCCAAATGCCAGATTGACAATGCCGTCTTCCGGTTTTTCTTTATCAATGGGATAAAAGTTGATTGACCTGGCCACTCCCGATATGCTTGGATAAAACTTATTTCCGTGCCTCATACCACAAACTTCCTGCAGTACAATACCCATTTTTTCTTCATCAATGACATTTTTTGTAACTGCCATATATGATTTACTATCCTGAAAATAGACAGAGGCATAAACAGATTTTACAGCCACCTCAAGCATTTCCAGACTTTCATCAATCTGGTCATCAGCAGGAATCATATATGTGGAATAGATCCCGGCAAATGGCTGGTAATGGGAATCTTCAAGCAGACTGGATGAGCGTACGGCAATAGGATTGCGCACAACCTCCAGAAAACGTCGTAAATCTTCACGCAGAACCTCAGGCAAATCAGCCGCAACAAACTGATGCAGGATTTTCTCATCATTGCTTTCCTCAAGGGCAAAATCCAGCAGTGCATTTTTTTCCATGAACTCATCAAACAATTCTGTAGTGACTACAAGTGTCCGGGGGATGGTTACCAGAATATTCTCATACCTGTCAATGAGCTCATTTCGGCTAATTAAATTGTCGATAAAAGCAAGTCCCCGGGCTTTACCACCCAGGGAGCCATCACCAATCCGGGTGAACATCAGGTACTCATCGTAATTTTCACGGTAAAATTTGGCAATGATACCACGTCCTTTATTGTACCGGTACCAGGCAATGGCGTCATAAATATACTGTTTGATATCTTCAGGACTGTCAAAATCACCGGCATCGACAGATTGCAGGATATCGGCTATGGGGAAAAGAGCACGGGCTTTCAGCCAGCGCGAAAACTGATTCAGTTCAGCGTAGTCAAGAATGGTTCGATCAGGAATTTTAAAAATATTTTCCTGCAAGTCTTTCAGACTGGAAACCCGCGTAATTTCCTTATGGGTTTCAGGATCGAAAAAGATAAAATCCCCAAATGAAAAGTATCGGGTTACAAAGTCACGCAACTCATGCAGAAGACTTTTAGAATATTTGTGCATGAAATTAACGCCCATTTCTTTTGCACGTCGTAAATTTGCTGCTTTACTGGACTGCAACAATATCGGAGTCAGTACATTCTCCTCCTTTATCATCTCTGCAAGATGAAATCCAGCATCCGGATCGAGTTTTCCATTGCGTAAATAACGGATATCAGAGATAACACCCAGCAAGTTGTTTTTGTATTTTTCATACAGATGAACAGCCTGCTCATATGTTGTTGCCAGTAGAATTTTGGGGCGGCCGCGCATTCTCAACATTTTCTGATGATCGTTCAGGCCTTCAGTGGTAAACTGCTTTGCCTGCTGAATCAATACCTTGTAAAGAGTTGGTAAATAGGATGAATAATACCTTACCGAGTCTTCCACCAGAATTACTGTCTGTACACCCACTTCATTCACATCGTATTCCACATTTCGTTTATCTTCCAGCAGTTTGATAATGGCAAGCAAGATTGCAACATCACCAAGCCAGGAAAACACATGATCGATAATATTGTCGTCAATGTCCTCCAGCTTATTGGACACCTCTCTGGAAAACGGGGTAAGTACAACAATGGGAATGGTGGGATAAGATTCCTTGATGATGTATGACAAATCAAAGGGATCCATATCTTCCACACTGAGCATATTGATTACCAGATTGATTTTCTCCTGTTTCAGCACCACAATGGCCTCCTCAGCAGTAGAAACCTGCACAATTTCCGGAGGATACCTCAGGTTGAGGGAGACATACTCATTGAAAAGCTGCTCGTCAATCCTTCCATCCTCTTCCAGAATAAATGCATCGTAACGGCTGCATACAAGCAATACTTTATAAATTCGCTTGCTCATCAGCTGATTGAAGGCCGTCTCTGTAAAGTGGAATTTCCTGAAATTCTGGTGGAGATATTTTTTCATAATTTATCAAAACAAATGCCCTACAAAAATACAAGCCCGCAGCATAATGACAAATTTCAAAGTAATTATTTCTTTTTGAACAGATTATTTACAACTCACGATAAGCCGCCGATTCGCCAGACAGGGTGATTTGCGCAAATAAAATACGGTATTTTAAAATTCGGTAAAAAAAAATGCCACCAACAGACAACCTTTTGGCTTTGTCAAACGTCTACTAAATAAGAAGGTAATTATGAAAAACAGAACATTCATCAGCAGAAAAGACCTGAAGTACCACAAATCTTCAAGTTATAAGCACAACATCAAGCTCCTGGAAAATGCCTACCAGTCTGTGCTTACTGATGAAATGTATCTCACCAATTCAGGAAACATGACAGCCGGAAAAGTAGTGCTACTGATGATGCTGGGCATAAAACCCGAACGTTCTGATGTAGAAATACTTGAAAGTTCTCACCCCTATAATCTGAATGTGTATCCCAATGGATTTCTTCAGATTTGTTTTCAGGATATCAGTCTTGCACCCGGTGAATACATCCGGATAGCTTACCGGATACGCACGGGGAAAACTGATTTACCCAGGGACAAAATCATAACAAACAATTATCTGTTCTTTTGTTTCTGATTCTTTCATCACCTGACAGCCACAAAATACTAACACACTGTAAGTGTGAAGATAATATCCTTTCAATTGATTATTCTTATCTCAGGCTTCCCATATCTTCCGGGTTT
>JBKGYK010000090.1:0-9496 GCA_046546095.1 Bacteroidales bacterium | reverse complement strand
ATAGCCTGTCGCTCCGCTAACAGGATCCCAGTTAGCAGTAAAGCTTGTACCTGAAGCAGAGGTAGCTGCAGTTGCGGTGGGAGCAGAAACGGAAGGACAGGTAACTTCCCCATCGCAGGTTACGGTCTGGTCAGTTGCCCCTGAACTGCTTGCTGTGATGTTTTCATTGTTGTAGGTTCCAATACTGAGGCCGGATTTCAGACGGGCATAAATTGTGGTTGTTGTAACACTACCTCCGGATTCCGTCAGCGTTATGGAACTGCCAAAACCGCCGCCTGACGTCTCGGATATTTCGTAATTGGTGGGAGCTGTAAGTGTAATATCATCCGTCAGGTTGCTGCCTTCAGCGGTAAACGTTTGTTCTGCTGAGGGGCCGTTGCCTTCTTCGTAAGAAAAACCGGTAAGGGAGGATTCGGAAAGGGTGATTGTGGGGCCAGCAGTGTAAGCTGTCCAGGACAGATCATCAAATTTTGGACGATCGGAGCTTGAATTTGTTGCATCAATGACAATAACTACATCGCCGGATACATTGATATTATTGATTGTCGTTGTTTGTTCTGTGCCATCATAAGGTATCGAACCAACTGATGTGCCATTTACTCTGACATCCATATCTCCTGATCCACCAGAATAAGCCCGTTCAGTAGTAACTGTTAAACTACCAATTCCTCCAGACACGGTTGGTGAAGTTAATTTGCCATCTCTAATGCAAATTGCTTTACCGTTTATTGACAGATCGGTTCTTGCATCGGTTGCCGTCCAGGTACCACCATCATCTCCCGTCCACGTTTCTGTTTGATATCCGCCATACGGTCCCAAATTAGAAAATGACTCATTGATAGGGCTCGTCTGTCCCCACGCGCTGTTCCCCAACAGCAAGGCAGCAAAAACGAATGCCAGAAATGTAAATATCCCCATTGTTTTTTTCATAAGCGTAATTTTTTCCCAACTGACAGAGATTTAACCCATTAAATGTTTTTCCTATGTTACAAATATAAGATAAAATTTCCTTCGGATGGATTAAATTATTGTTATGAAAAGACAATCTTATAAACAATAAATTAACATTGATATAGTTTAACAAACACCAAATCCATAAGATAAATATCAGCATATCAATTATTAACAACACAATAAGCATTGTCATCAGTTTTCCCTCAACAAATGTTGTTTCTAAATTTTGATACAAATAATGTATTTTTGATTTATTTATTGACTGCATTTTGCTTTTGACAAAACAAGTATTTACAAGATGAAAACAGATACGAAACTGGAGAAATACATACGAGATCATTCTGTGGGGGAAGCTGAGGTTTTTCGTGAGCTGTACCGCCAAACGCATCTTCATGCCTTGCATCCACGCATGGCTTCGGGACACATACAGGGGCGTTTTCTTTCCATGCTCAGTCGGTTGAAAGCGCCCAAAAGGATTTTGGAGATTGGCACTTACACGGGGTATTCGGCCTTGTGTCTTGCCGAGGGGCTGCAGGATGACGGTTTGCTAACAAGTATTGAAATAAATGATGAGTTGGAGGATTTCATACGCAGGTACATCAGGCAGGCCGGCATGCAGGAAAAAATCAATCTGATAATCGGAGATGCAAAAACCATAATTCCCGGATTGGAAGATACCTACGACATGGTATTCATTGATGGTGACAAGCGGGATTACCCGGAATATTTCAGAATATGCAAAGACAAAATTTGTCCGGATGGTTTGCTGATAGCCGATAATGTGTTGTGGGATGGCAAAGTAACCGAAACACCCGACGCACGGGATGGCATGACCAAAGGCATACAGGAATTCAACACGCTAATCACAGAAGATGCAGATTTCGAAAATTTCATTCTTCCGGTGCGTGATGGCCTGATGATGGCAACATATAAGCCTAGGTCTTGATTTTTTTCTTTTTGGCAGCGGGGAACAAAATGTTGTTCAGGATCAGACGATAGCCGGGAGAATTGGGATGCAACTCCAGTTCCGTTTTTTCATCGCCGACAAAGTGGCGGTAATCTTCGGGATCGTGTCCACCGAGGAACGTCCAGGTACCATTACCAAACTCTCCGTGCAGGTAACGTGCTTCGCCTGCCGCCTTATTTTCACCCATTATCAGGACATCCGGCTTTATCAGTTCTGAGTTATAGGCTGTGGTTTGTCCCATAAATCCTTTGACCATGAAGGTGTGATTTTGACATAACATAGTAGGCACCGGGTCCCATTTTGCGGAAAACTCAAAGAGTGTAAAATAGTCTTCATCTTCTGACAGTTTTCGGGTTTGTGTTACATCAATGTTTGAGTATTCATACTCGTATGGGTTCATTTTCAGGGTAAAATCCCGAAAAGCGAGGCAATTTGAGTAGTCAAGCTTTTCCTGTGCGTTGGGATCTGCGGGGTCTCCGTCAAACATGGGTTCGCAGATATCCACATCATCAGCAGCCAGGGCGATATCAAAGGAGTCTGTTGCAGAGCACATGGCAAACAAAAACCCACCTTGTGAAATGTATGATTTAATTGTCTTGGCCACGAAAAGTTTCAATTCGCTTACTTTCTCGAATCCCAGACTGCCAGCCAGTGCTTCTGCATCGCTTTTTTGCTGCTGGTACCATTGCATGTGGCGGTATGCCCCATAAAATTTTCCGTACTGACCGGTAAAATCTTCGTGGTGCAGGTGCAGCCAATCGTAATTTGCCAGTTTTCCTTCAACAATTTCAGTATCATAAACCACATCATACGGAATTTCCGCATAGGTAAGTGCCAGTGTTACCGCGTCATCCCAGGGTTGTTTCCCGGGAGGTGAATAAACTGCTATTTTGGGGGCTTTTTCCAGCTTGATGCTTTCCATATTGACATCTTCGCCGGAAATTTCGGAGAATATCTGATTTTTCTGGGCATCTGCAATTATTTTATAGGATACTCCCCTGATGACACATTCATTTTCTATATCGGGATAATGAGGGATAAGGAAGGATCCACCTCTGTAATTCAGCAACCACCAGGAGTCCACATCATTTTGCAGTGTCCAGTAGGTAATGCCGTATGCTTTCAGATGATTTTCCTGGGAATCATCCATGGGAATAAGCAGGTAAGCACCCTGAGCAGCATTGACCAGCAAAGCCACAAGAAGAGTAAGCAGTATATATTGAATTTTTCTCATATCATGTTAACGGAAAATCCTGTAAATTGTTTTATCAAAAGGCAAGCGGGTCGTCATCCTCCTCATCATCCTCAGCAGTATTGCCACCAAAGGCATCATTGACAGGCATATCGCCACCGCCTTCGCTATTCATTTTGGAAGGCATCACCATTCCGGACGGATCAAGGGTTTCCTGTTTATCTTTAAATTTGGCAAATTCAGAAACAAACTCGAGGTAAACGCTTCCTGTGGCACCATTACGGTGTTTTGCCAGTATGACTTCGGCCATCCCCATGAGGGAATTGCCTTCTTCATCTTCGTAGATTTCGTAGTATTCCGGTCTGTGGAGAAAGAGCACCATATCGGCATCCTGTTCAATTGCACCGGATTCTCTCAGGTCAGACAATTGCGGGCGTTTATCCCCGCCCCTGGTTTCTACAGAACGGTTGAGCTGGGACAGTGAAATGATTGGTACATTGAGTTCTTTGGCAATGGCTTTCAGGCTACGTGAAATCATAGACACCTCATGTTCCCGGCTCCCACCGGAATCAACATTGGCCGTCATCAGCTGCAGGTAATCAATAACAATCAACTTTATGCCGTGAGCCTGTACCAGCCGTCGTGCTTTTGCTCTCAGCTCAAATATTGAAATGGCAGGTGTATCATCAATATAAACCGGAGCTTTCTCCAGGGCTTTGACCTTGGCATCAAGTTGTTCCCATTCGTGGCCGTGCAGGTCACCGTTTCTGAGCTTTGTTCCGGACAATTCGGTTTCGGCGGAAATCAAACGGGTAACCAATTGGAGGGAAGACATTTCAAGGCTGAAAAGGGCTACTGGATAGTTATGTTCAACAGCGATATTTCTTGCCATTGAAAGCACAAAGGCTGTTTTACCCATTGCCGGGCGTGCCGCAATAATCACCAAGTCAGAAGGTTGCCAGCCGGAGGTGTAGCGGTCAAGTTCGGAGAATCCGCTGGGAATACCCGAAAGGCCATCTTCACGTTTGCTGGCCTCTTCCACCATTTCAATGGCCTGACCTATCAATTTATTGATGACAACGGTTTCCTTTTTGATATTGCCTTCAGAAATCTGAAAAATTTCATTTTCAGCATAATTGATCAGATTTTCCACATCTTCGGATTCGTCAAAAGCCCGTTTCTGAATTTGTGAAGAGGCCTGAATCAACATGCGCTGGATATATTTTTGCTGAATGATTTTGGCATGAAATTCCACATGTGCAGCGGTTGCCACCCGGTTGGTAAGTTCAGAAACGTAATGCGGTCCGCCTGCTTCATCCAGCTTAGCCTGAGAACGCAAACGCTCGGTTACGGTAAGGATATCTACAGGTTCCTGGTGTTTTGCAAGGTCAAGTATTGCTTTAAAGATCAGTTTATGTTCATCTTTATAAAAGCTGTCTTCTGTAAGAATATCAATTACCAGAAGCACTGCATCCTGTTCCAGCATAAGAGCTCCCAGCAATACTTCCTCAATATCAACTGCCTGGGGTTGCATTTTACCATACACCTCATTCAGTTCATCTACCGATTTTTTCTTCGGGTTGCGTTTCTTTTCAGCCATATACAATCAATTTTTGAGCGTAACAAAATTTTTCCTGTCAAATCGCAAAATGCCAATGTTCACAAAAAGAAACAGTTATCATTTGACAATTTTATTTTTCTGAGATAATAAAAATAACATTCTCACCAGAAAACGGGTTGCGAATATCTTATAATTATTAACTTTGAACAAACATTTTTTTATGATACGTGTTGAAAACATCCGCAAATCCTTTGGCAGTCTTGAAGTACTGAAAGGTATAGATTTGGAAGTGAAGAAAAGTGAGATGATATCGATTGTCGGGGAAAGCGGTGCCGGCAAGACAACCCTGCTCCAAATCATAGGAACTTTAATGAAACCGGATAACGGAAAAGTAATTATCAACAATGTGAATTGCCATAATCTGGGTGAAAAGAAACTGGCAGCTTTTCGCAATCAGTCCATAGGTTTTGTGTTTCAGTTTCATCATCTTCTACCGGAATTTACAGCACTTGAGAACACTTGTATTCCAGGATATATCGGCAATTTTTCCAAACAAAGCACAGAGAGAAAAGCCAATGACCTTTTGTTACGTCTCGGACTTGCAGAGCGTTTGCATCATAAGCCATCGGAGTTATCCGGCGGCGAAAAACAACGTGTAGCCATCGCCCGTTCCCTGATAAATGATCCTGCTGTTGTTTTGGCCGACGAACCCTCCGGGAATCTGGATTCCAAAAACAGTCTTGAGTTATATCGCATATTTAAAGAACTGAGAAAAGATTTCGACCAGACTTTCATCATTGTTACTCACAATGAAGACCATGCAAAGCTTACAGACCGCAAGCTAACGATTAAAGACGGTATGATTTTGTAGCAACAGTTTAGCTGTCTTGATCGTCATGGATGATAGCATTGTGAAACTTACAGATCGACATCCACGATCCGCGGGATTTCGGCAGGCAAACGGGTCAGCATTTCATAATTCAACTGATTACTGAACTCACTGAATGAAGCCACGGTAATTTCCGATCCGTTTTGTTTACCGATCAGTACTACTTCATCACCTTTTTTGGTTTCGGGAATGTCCGAAATTTTCACAATCAGGAGATTCATATTTACATTACCCACAATATCCACCCGATGGCCATTGATCAGCACCCGGCCCTGATGTGACAAGGAACGGCTGTAGCCATGGGCATATCCTACCGGGATGGTAGCAATTTTCATGTTGTTGCGGGCCATATAACTGGTGCCGTAGCTGATAAATTCACCGGTTTTCACGTATTTTGTGTCCATAACCCTGGATTTCCATGTCAGAATCCGATCCAGGGGATCACTTTTGTCTTCTTTATTGCTAATGTAATTGATAAATATTTCAGGACTCGGCCAGAAACCATATTGCATGATACCAATTCGCACCATATCCAATTGGGCATCAGGATAGGCAATGGTTGCTGCTGAGCTGGCGACGTGTCGGTATTTGGGCTTCAAGCCGTTTCTGCGAAATTGTTTCAGATATTTTTTATACCTCTTTTGCTGATTCAGTATCCTGGCATAATTGGCGATGCTTTCAGCTCCGGCAAAATGCGTACATATGCCCTCCAGGATGTAGTATTTTTTATTGTTCTGGAGCACCTGAATGACTTTCCCTGCATCCCGTTCGTCAAAACCGGTACGGTTCATTCCGGTTTCCATTTCAAGGTGAATCCGCGCCGGTTTATTTTGCCGCTTAGCAGCTTCAATGGCTTCAAAGAGACGATCAAACTCAAACACAAAAAATTCAATGTCATTTTCGATAGCCCAATCAAGTTCATGGGTATCAATCATGCCCATGATCATAATCCCGGATTTTTGCTGACTGGCTTTGTGCGCACGCAGGGCTTCATCAGCATTAAACACAGAAAAATGGCTAATACCACAGTATTCGGCCAGGGGGACAAAGACTTCAATTCCATGGCCGTAAGCATTGCCCTTAATCACAGATGATATCCGGGTTTTCTTGCCCACCAGTTTTTTGATGAATTCCAGGTTATTGATGAGTGCCTGTTTATTGATATGCAAAACCGAGGTCTGAAACATGGATTAAGAATTGTATTGTTTCAAAATGGAAAAAAACATACCTGTACCCTTGGGGATCAGGTCATCAGGAAAATCATAATCAGGATTGTGCAACTGCGGCTGGTTTGCTCCACTCCCCAGGCCAAACATGGCACCGGGATACTCCTGCAGAAAATAGCCAAAATCTTCAGACCAGCGATATGGCTGCTGCATGGCTGTATATTTCAGTTCATTCTCTTTGGCTGCATGCTTTATTGCATCGACAGCTTCTTTCTGATTCACAGTAGATGAAAATTCCTCCACCCACTCAATTTCTGCTTCAAGCTGCCGGGGTTTTGTAATATCCTTCACTTTTTGCTCTGCTGCAGATTTGAGTTTATCAAGGTCTTCGTTACGATAAGCACGTAATGTAGCCATCACTTCAGCATATCCCGGGGTTGTACCAAACGCAATTTCTCCCAGGCGTGCATGTATGGTTGTGACCAGAGAAAAATCCTTTAAGGTAAGCTTTTGAGTCAGGCATTCCATTTCCTGCACCAGGGATGCCATAGCAAGGGCCGGAGAATTACCGTTTTCGGGTTCTGCAGCATGTGAAGTTTTGCCTTTCATGCGAACAATCATTCCCACAGAAGCAGAAGCAAACACGCCGGGTTTACACCTTACCTCGCCCAACTCAACTCCCGGAAGGTTGTGAAGTGAAAACATGTAATCAGGATTCAAATCCCGGAATTTTTTATCATTCAGCATTTTGACAGCCCCGGTACCCGTTTCTTCTTCAGGCTGATACATCAGGATTACCTTGCCCTTTTTGGGGGGATTTTCCTTTAGCAAGGCAGCCAGTCCGGCAACCATTACCATATGCCCGTCGTGGCCGCATTTGTGTCCTTTTCCGTCGTAAACAGATTTGTGGGCAAATGTATTGATTTCACCGATGGGCAGAGCATCCAGTTCACTGCGGAACATAGTGATGGGTCCGGTTTTTTTGCTGTCGAAAATTACAGCCAGGCCATAGGTGCCAATATTCTCAACGATTTCATCCGGATTAAACTGTTTGAAAAAGTCCCACATTCTGGATGCAGTATTCTTCTCATCACCAGACACATCAGGGTGTTTATGAATTTCATGACGAAAATCAATGAGGGTTTTATGCAGGTTTTTATCCATATATCGGTGTCTTTCCTTTGCTTTTCAAAATGTAATGTAAACTGAAGTACAAAATTGCAGAAAAAATCAATCCAAACACATTTGCATCCAAGCCAAATGGCAATTTTTCAAAGAAAGTCAATGCAACCGTCATACTCCCCCCACCCAACATGGCAACAATGGCTGCCGATGCGTTCGGTTTTTTGTAAATCAGAGCCACAAGCACAGGGATAAACAGTCCCGAAACCATAAACGCATAAGAATACAGCATCAGTTCCAACACATTTTGCAGGTTAAGGGCAATGAGTATGGCAAGCACACCTATCAACAGGGTTACAAGCTGACTGGCACGCAGGAGTTTTTTTCCTTTAAGGTCTACTTTGAACAGTTTCATGCCAATGTCACTGAGCAGATTTCCGGAAGCTGCCATCAGGCAGGAATCTGCAGTGGACATGATTGCAGAAAAATAGGCAGACATCATCAATCCCATGAGACCAATGGGAAGTGTGTTTCTAAGGACAATGGGCAGCCCCATTTCTACATCAACCTCACCACTAAACTGGTATCCCCACTCAGCAAACATGCCGTTTTCAAAAGCCACACGGGCAAATATTCCTAGAATCACACCCATAAATGCCATAAAGGGATACTCAAAAATCCCGGCAAGGAACCAGGCACGTTTGGCCGATTTTGCATCTTTTGAAGCGTATATCCGCTGATAAAGGGTCATGCCAACAAACCAGATGGGTAAAATGGTAACCACCCACTTGACAGCACGCTGCCAGGAAAGGTTGTCGAATTGCAAAAATTCTGCTGGCAAGGTTGCTTTTACTGCGACCCAGCCACCAACAGCTTTACCGGCTACCGGGATCCCTATTAGGGTCAATCCGGCAATAAGAATAATCCACTGAACAGTATCCGTATATATCACGGCTTTCAATCCACCCATAACAGTATACACCACAGCAATGATTCCCATGAAAACCAGTGCTGTATTCAGATTCAGGTCGATGAAGGTAGCAGATGCAAGTTTAGCTCCTGCAAGTACTTGTGAACTTGTAAAGCCAATGTATCCAATGCCTGAAATGATACCGGCAATCATGGCCACACGCTTGTCGTAGAAAAAGTTAAGCATTTGCGGGAATGTGTAAAAATTGTGTTTCACGCCAAGTCTATAAACCAAAGGTACAAGAAACACACCGGCAAGCCAGGCTCCCAGCAAGCCGGTAAAGAGCATCCACGAACCGGAAATACCAATGGCAAAGCCCAGTCCTCCAAGTCCAATGCTAAATCCGCCACCAACATCGGTGGCAACCACGGATAAGCCTACATGACCAGCTCCCATGCTTCGTCCGCCAACGTAAAAGTCATCAGTGGATTTGTTGCGCTTCAGGAAGTAATAGCCTATCCCGAGCATGGCTATCATGTATAAGACAAATATGCTTACATCAATCCAGTGCATAGAAATTCAAAGATTTTAATAATTATCGTTATATCCAAACCCGAACATTCGTTTACCACAAAGTAGTAGATTTATTTTTCTCCCACAAAGACACAAAGAACACAAAGAGTTTTCCACAAGGGGCGGAAATTTGGCTCCCACTAAGCCACAAAGGGCACAAAG
>JBKGYK010000089.1:0-9513 GCA_046546095.1 Bacteroidales bacterium | reverse complement strand
GCAGCAGCGATGATGTCCGGTTTCAAGATATCCGGGTAGTTTTCACAAGCTACTTTTTCTTACCGTGCGACTGGTTTTTGCCGCCTTGTTTGTTACCCGGACGACCTTTGTTTCCCCGGGGGGGTTTTCCTTTGTTGCCTTTGTTGCCACGCTGGAAATTACCTCTCGATTTACGAGAAGGACCACTGGTATTCCACTCCGGTGTATCTTTGGGCGCCCAGGGAAGCTTGATTTTTGGAACTTCCTGTTCAATCATTTTTTCGATTCTGGAAAAATCACGCATCTGGTCGGGACTGACAAGGGTGATGGCAACACCGGTTTGCTCTGCACGGGCAGTACGACCCACACGGTGAACGTAATCTTCAGCATCGTGGGGTACTTCATAGTTGATAATCAGGTCGATATTTTTGATGTCTATGCCGCGGCTGAGTACATCTGTAGCCACCAGTATGCGAATGCGGGCAGCTTTGAATTTATTCAGAATATCCGATCTTTCACTTTGTTCAAAATCTGATGAAATGCCGTGGCAGTTCATACCGGCTTTGTTGAGTGTGCGGACAATGTCTTTTACCTGCGATTTGGTAGATGTGAAAATCAAAATGCGCTTATATGCCGGTTTGTCTATCAGCAGATTTTGTATGAGTTTAATTTTGTCTCCGGGATGTACCGGATATACTGCCTGCAGTACTCCTTCTGCCGGTTTTGACAGATTGATGTTGATTTCTTTGGGATTGTTCAGCAGCTTTTGTGCCATTTGGCGGATTTTTGGCGGCATGGTAGCACTGAACATCAAGGTTTGTCTTTTCTTTGGCAGTTGCTCTTCTATTCGCATGATATCATCGTAAAAGCCCATGTCCAGCATTTTATCGGCTTCGTCGAGAATAAAATGGTTCAGGTTTTTGAAGGACACATAACCCAGCTTGATGTGTGCCAGCAGCTTGCCTGGCGTGGCGATCACGATATCTACACCTTTAGTAAGGGCTTTGCGCTCCTGATTCCATTCACTGCCATCGCCACCGCCATAAATGGCCAGTGAGGTAACCGGCAGGAAATAGGAAATACCCTGAATTTCCTGGTCGATTTGCACTGCCAGTTCGCGTGTAGGCACAACAATGAGTGCGCCGGCCCCGGAGGTGGGTGGATGCTGATTGATGATGTCAAGCAGAGGCAGTACAAAGGCAGCCGTTTTGCCCGTGCCTGTCTGTGCAGAAGCTATCAGGTCATTGCCCTCAAGTATGTAAGGTATGGCAAGGCTCTGTATTTCTGTGGCCTCGGTAAATCCCATAAATGAAATGGCTTCCTGTAAATCTTCACTAAGTTGTAATTCATCAAATCGCATAATCTGCACTTTCGTTAATTCTGAAACAAAGGTAACCAAAAAGAATGAATTTGCGGCAGCATGGTTATGAATCATAGTATAGAGGCCAATTTGCAGATTTCTGAAAGATTTCCTGTATAGGATGGTGCCCGTGGTTCAGAGAAATTGTCTCCGGAGGCTGTACATTCGCGTGAGGGCAGAGCTGAATCAGCCTGCCTGCTGCTATGCACTGATGCTGCATGCAGGAAAGAGTGGCACGACGGAGTAAACTCCTTTGCTGCATTTGTCAGCACCAGTGCATAGCAGCAGGCAGCTGGTAAGCGGAGACCGACGCCTTTGGTTTTTCACCGGTTTTGTTGAGTTGCTGCTTCCGGCAACTACCATTCCCGGTGATATGAAGGGATTGTATTGTGATGAAACTATAGGTGAAAAAACCAAAGGGGGCACGCCCTGATAAAAATTCTTGCAGCATTTCTTCCCCTCAGATTCCTGATTGTGTTGAAAATAAAAAGCCTTATCTTTGTGGTAAAATGGCAATTATGGAACAAAAACTGAGTGATAAGGAAAAAGCATATCTGGAAAGTCTGAAATCTGACGATCGTGCGCGGATATACAAGACAATTGATGAAATTCATCAGACGGGTAGTGTAAAGCTTTTGCCGGCGGTTTTTGATTTGTATCAGTCATACAATGATGATGAGTTGCGGGAAAAAATTGTAATGTTGTTGCGGGACCTGAAGGACAAGCAAGTACCTGAAATTTTTATGAGGGAGTTAAAAACCCGGCAATGGGACAGCGGCCTGGCCTTGATACTGAGTACTTGCTGGCAGTCTGCCCTTGATTTCTCACCTTATCTGGAGGATTTTCTGCCATATGCCAATTCTGATGATTTGACGGTGCAAATGGAAGCACTGACCAATCTTGAGGAGTATTTTTACAACAAAAATGCTGAGGGTCAGGCAAAAGTCCGGAACCACCTGAAAAATCTGGCTGTAGAGGCATCCGGACCCAAGCGGGACCTTATCATGAGTTTCTTGCAGGGGATGAAAGAGCTGTAACCCCCTTACCCCAGAAACCGAAAGGCTTCGAGAACAAAAAACACCGGCCATATAAAGGCTTTCAGTATGGCCAGCACCACAGCCCAAAAACCTGAGGCCTGTGATATAAACCAGATGGCTGCGCCGATTACACCAAGTCCGTAAAAGGCATTGCCTCCGTTTGCTCTGTTCATGTTGCAGTTCATGTTTTTATTGTCTTCCATGTTGGTTATGTTTGGTTTCGGGGGAAAGTTACAAAAAAAATGTTGTTACTACGTTTTTTAAGCTCAACAGCCTGAAATAAAGGCAGAAGCAAGCCAGCCGCCAGGAAAATTATCAAGGGGCTTTCCGGATTATACAAGATGCGGCCGAAAGTATTATTTTGCTTCGGGATTGTAGTTTTCAATGGCGCTAAGTGTTTTCAGGGCAAGCTCATTGCTTAATTCATTGGCAAGTTGCTGGCTGGATTTGATTGTTTTTCGTGCATCCAGCAGAGACCTGAGCTTTCGTACATCATCGGGATAATCTTTGATGATATCCTCCCGGTTGGGTAGCAGGAGATATTTCCAGTAACCCGGCACAAGGCGACTATCATCACCCGAATATTTTGCATAATGAATGTAGTCGGAAGCAGACAAATCATATTGCTCACTAACCATCAGTTCGTTGTTTTTTGTATTGACCATTTTCAGGCTGAGGCTGATGTACAGTTTGCGGTTTTGGGAGTATTCATCGTATTTGATTTTTTTGTAATCCCCGGATCTGATCACATCATCTTTCCGGGCAGATTTTCTGAACCAGCCCGGCTTGTTGTCTTTGCTTAAACTGCCGGGATAATAACGCGTACTGATTACTTCAGCCTTGACAATGGCGTCGGGCACCCGCCCATTGTCATCATATTCAATCAATTTGATAAATGGATTGTCTGATTTGCTGATAGCATGAGCAATTTCTTCCTGCACCTGGGCTGCCAGCTTTCCGTTTTTTTCACTGCTTTTGAAATCATCTATTCCGATGTGGATAATTGCCTCTTCCCTGGCCTGTTCCCGAAGCTCTCTGCTGTCTTTGTAACCACCGGTTTCATCAATGATACGGCTGAGCATACCATAGGCTGTTCGATATTTTCCTTCATCCATCAATTGCTCCGCCATAAGATATTTCGGCTCGTAGATAGCTGTTTCCAGCCGTGAATCAACATCCCTGTACTCCGAATCAATCGCAGAAATCTCACGTAAAGCCTGTTCAGCCATTTCATACTGATTTTTGTCCAGCAGTTTTATCGCCTCCCTGTACCGTTGATCAAGATAAGCGATTTTGCATTCCTGATAGTATTCATGGTAATAAGCAGGAATTTTCACATCCATGCCAAACTCTTTTGCTTTTTCCTGCAACGCAATGGCTTCCTGATAGTGATAAACGGCTTCACGGTAATGTGAGACTTCAAAGGCAGCAGAAAAATCCCCGAGAATATTATCTATGCAATGCCTTCCTGTGCGCTGCAATCCAAGTTTGGCCTCAATTAAGTTGTCTTTGGTCTTTAAGGTCTGATAATAGTTATCAAAGGCATCCCTGTAAAGACCCTGTTGCTCAAGTTCCGCCCCCTTGTTGAGCATGCGCTTGTGGGTGCAGCCGCTTAGGCTGAAAAAAAAGACAAAAATGGCCGCTATAATCGATAATCGGTTCATACTGTACCTCATGCTTGCAAAAAATCTGGTTCTCCCATTCAGTAATAAACGTGTAAAGCGGGCCTGGTTTTTAGGTATTGAGATCCAACCATTCATGAAAAAGCATAACCCGGCTTTACACGTGTGCCAAAGATACTAAAAAACCAATAATATAAAAAAAAACGCATAAAGCAGGTGATGCAATTTTACCGTATCCCGGGTTTCCTTATTGCGATGGTTTGACTATTCAGCCACCCATTCACCGTCTACCAGCGAGTAAACGGCTTTTCCGTCCGGTTCAAAGTTCATGGGTGATATTTTGACAAACTCAATTTTCTTGTTGCTTAGCCATGTAGGATCTGAAGGGCCCCAGTTTAGACCCTCCTTGTGCTCCTGCTTATAATCATCATCCTCTGCGCTGTACACCTCAAAGCCGTTAAAGGTATATGTAGTTGTCAGATTCTGGTTGTACGCCAGAAACCTGCTGTTATCCGGGGAGACCAGAATTTCGCCATCGGTTTCAATCATGTTGCCGCTTTTGCGGTTTATGAGCTTGTTGGTGCTGCCTTCGTAAAAGCTCAAGTGCACCAAATAGGCGTTCAGCGAGGGGAAATAATCGGTCAGGCGGTAGCTGATATATTTCTCCGGGCTGGGTGTGTCATCGCTGGTAAAACGCAAATCCTCACCATTTTCAATGCTAAGATGCAGTGTTTTGTTCTCCCGGCTGGCCAAATTGCTGTGTTCTTTTAAAATGTGACTTTCCACACGTTTAATGCATTCCAACTCGTATAATTGTCCATCACAAATGGTATCAAGCTGTAAGGCTTCGCGGGTGGATTGTGTGTCCGTGGTATTGTTGTTTTCCTGTTTCTGGCCGCAGCTCATAGCAAATACAAGCAGGGAAATAATAATGAGTAGATATTTCATATAGTTTTTTTTTCAAATTACATTCAAAAATAGGATATTTTTTTTGCTTCTGCAAGCTGAGGATAATGAAAATGAATGTTTAAAATCTCTGTTGATAGGTAGCTTTGTTTTTTGCAGAGCCTTCTCATCGTTTGGAGGCATGCTTTCCTAATAGCCAGGAGCCCATTATTTCATTTTCAACATACAATCCTGATGTGTATCAATAGATTTACAAATAATTTTGGATTACGATTAAGTATGCTGGTATTACAGCAATGGTAGCATGGCAGAGGGCAGTCCAGACAGGCATACGGAGCGACTTGTATTGATTCGTCAGAGGAGGAATATTTCAGTAAATGTATGCACAATTTTATTTGCTTACTCTGTATAAACAATTAGATCAGGATTATCCCAATATTTTCTCCTTATCTTTTTTGGTTTGTTTAAAAATATCCGGCATTGATTCTGGATCAATGAATCCCTGTTCTTTGGCATGCTGAGCCACTTCAGATGAATCATTTATCAACAACATCGGGACATTGTAACTGTCCATTTGTCTGGCAATTTCCAGATGTTTTTTCTTTTTACGTTTGCCTACACTCCTGATATACACGGCTTTTATACGGCCGGGAAATTTCTCTACCGCTTGTAAATATAGTTCCGGGTCGCGTTGTCCGCTATCTCCTATGAGAATAAATGACAAATCTTCAAAAAAAGAAAGAAGTAAGCCGATTTTTACAAGTTTATGATTGTGCGTACCTCCACCTGACTTCCAGAATTTGATTATACTATGCTGCAACTCCTGCAACAACAGGGGACCGGCAGGTATACCACGGATATTAAAGAAATCTTCCAACAAATCGTACAGGTTCCATTCACTGCTTGATACATAAAAAACAGGATTAAAGCTATCCTGATCTTTCCGCCCTTTATGCAAGGCCTGATAAAGGGCGGAAACGCCCTCAAAAGGAACACGACCATACGCATTTTTAAAAAGCATGAGCCTGATTTTCCTCAGCGGCCTGATTGAATGTGAAACCATGATCGTATCATCAATATCAGAAATGATGCCTAAAGCCAGCCTCTGATGAACTACCAGTACCTTACCTTCAGCTTCCACTATTGGTTGTTGCTCAACAAGCTTATCTATCAGCCTGTAATGAACAGTCTCAAAATATGATTCAGAAACCTTGCAACCGGGAAAGCTAAACTGGCAATGAAAGATACCCAAAGCACTGGTTTCAATAATTTTTTTTTGATCCCTGCATGATATTTCTATACGCACACCACTAATTTCATCACTGACATAACGTTTTATCATGGCAAGCATATTGGTAAAAACGGATTGCTTAGCATGAGGTTTTTTTATACCTTTGTTTTCCATCACGCTTCCATGCAGGTAAACATCACAACCATTGCTAAATCCCATATAAGGCACAATGACCGGGGTATCCAGCCATCCCAGTTTATGTTTTATCCATAGGCGCATCTGCCTGAAAGGGCTGCCGGACTTACGAAGAATATAACGAATTTTTTTTGTTTTTACCCTCATTTTAATCACTTAATTATTATCCATACTTCTAATTCATGAGTAAAACTCTTTGATTTCTCACTGATAACAAATATATGATTAATTTGTTAAGGGCGATGTCAACAATCCTGATATGCTTAATGAATTATGATTGATAAGGTATTCCACGCAATTTGCAGTAGAACCATCTTGTTAATAGCAGCACTGATATTGCGTATTGATGTTCATGCAAATATACCTTAGTTTGAGAACTCACTCTCTAAATCAACAAACAAAGCCTCACTCTATAGTGTATTTGTATAGTTTAATTTTTTTGTATCTTTAGTTGATTTAAGTGATTGGTTCAAAAATTGCTTTTTATGAATGTAAGGAAAAATGAGATATGGCTCTTTATAATTAACCCTGTAGCAGGCAACAAAAGAGATATAGATATACAACAGCTGATTACTGACTATTTTAAAAATGAACCGGTAGACATACATTTTCTTGAAACAAAAGGAACCTCCGATCGAGAAAGGATAGCAAACAGGCTGAGTGAAATCAGTCCGGATTTTGCAGTGGCAGTTGGCGGAGATGGAACGGTCAATTTGTTGGCTTCGGACTTGCTGAATCAAAATATCCCTCTTGGTATAGTGCCAACCGGATCTGCCAATGGAATGGCTACTGAACTGGGCATACCCAAAAATATAGAACGAGCGCTGGATATATTATCTGAAAGAAAGTTAAAAACCATTGATCTTTTGCAGATTAATGATAAATACCTGGCTGTACATCTATGTGATTTGGGAATGAATGCACGGATCATTCGTCGCTTTGAGCAGAAATCTATTCGCGGCTTTTATGGATATGCCCGTCAGTTT
Source organism: Bacteroidales bacterium (assembly GCA_046546095.1). Lineage (GTDB taxonomy): Bacteria > Bacteroidota > Bacteroidia > Bacteroidales > ML635J-15 > JAQIBY01. Next base: position 2,197 of record JBKGYK010000089.1, on the reverse strand, counting down.
TTCAGGGAACTGAACAAACCTTCAAAATTTTCCTGTATAATCCGTTACCCGGATCAGGCTGATATGCAATACCAAGCAGTGATGGTTGTAATACTTAACACCCACGTATATGGAACCGGAGCGGTTATCAACCCGCAAGGAAAAATCAATGATGGCAAGTTTGAAGTTGTGGTGATAAAACCCTATCGGTGGTACTTCATATTCCGACTGCTGATAGCCTTTTTTTCTAAGAATATCCAGAAGGTCAAAAAGGTGGATATCCACTCTTGTCAGGCTGTAACTATTGATCTCATTCCAGGCCAGGAAATGCAGGTAGATGGTGAACATCAAGGAAACCTAACATCAATAAAAGCTGAGGTATTGCATGATTCTTTGACAGTTATTTATAATCAGGGTAAAGAAGCCGGAGCTTAGCTGCAGGTAGAGTCCCTCAATAAGAAGGTCCGAATGGTCAATCCAACAAAAATCATAAAACTCAAGCATCAAATGTCAAATTATCATCAACTACAAAAAATCCAATGACCAAAACAGATTATTTTTTATTTTAATTCTGATAATCAAATAAATACACTAGCTTTGAGCAAATTATGCTTGACTATTGATGAGCTTTTTGTTGCATCTTATTTATTGACCATATCTAATTATATATGATGAAAGAGAAGGTAGTTAATATTCTATCCATTAAAAAAATGAACATATGAAATACATAGCAATGCTTATTTTCTGTTTTTTTGGAATAAATCTGTCTGCTCAAATGCCAAATTCGATTCCGGATAATGAAAAAATATATGGGCTGTCTAAATTCTGGCAAGAGGTTACCTACAATTTCGTTTACTGGAACAAAGTTGACAAAACTGAATGGGAGAATGCGTATAAGGACTTAATTACAGAGGTGCAAAAGACGGAAAACGACTATGAATATTACAGACTATTGCAAAGATTTTGTGCTTCTTTGAACGATGGACATACGAATGTATATTTCCCGGATACTATACGGAAAACATTGTACAACACACATTTTGGGGAGTACCGATTATTTTTAACAAATATTGAAGGCAAAGCAATTGTCACGAGAACCAACCTGAGTAAGAAAGATGAAATTCCTGCAGGTACGGAGGTTATAAAAGTAAATGGAATTGATACAAAAACTTATTTAGAGAAGGAAGTCATTCCATTTATTTCTTCATCAACTGATTACATTCGCAAGGACAGGGCAGTTTCAAATATGTTCCGGGCTCCGGCAGGAACAAGTTTTAATGTCACATTCCGACTTCCCGACGGAACCCATATAGAACGAAAATTAACCCACAAAAAAACAAAAGAAAAAGAAGTGTATCCTGAGTTTGAGGACGGGCAATTATTTGAATTTAAATGGATAGATGAGGAAGTAGCTTATATTTCTTTAAATTCATTCAGTGATCCAAAGATCAATTCTTTGTTTATTGAAAAACTACCTGAATTGTATAAAGCAGAAAAGTTAATTATTGACCTTCGTAAAAATGGTGGCGGAAATACAAAAACAGGTCGCGATATTTTACAGTATCTTACAAATGACACCCTTTTGTATGGTTCAAAAACTCAAAGCAGGTTACATATACCTTCATTTAAGGCCTGGGGGAAACCGATTACAGAAAAGGATACGATAGGCAATAAATGGGCTACTCAGGCATATTTAAACTACCATGATAAGTCAATTTTTTATTTTCCGTATGAAGCGGACACAATCAGATTGGAAGCAAAGCGATTGGTTGTTCCAACCGCTATTTTAACAGGACATAATACTGCGTCTGCTGCGGAGGATTTCTTGATCTACACAGAAAATCAGGAACATATGATAAAAATTGGAGGACCTACTTTTGGTAGTACAGGCCAACCCATGACTTTTACTTTGCCGGGAGGTGGTTCCGCCAGAGTATGTACAAAACAGGATACTTATCCAAATGGAAAAGAATTTGTTGGCTATGGTATCCAACCGGATATCAAAATTGAAAAAAAACTTGATGATTACCTGAATGATAATGACCCGGTGTTGCAAAAAGCAATAGGTTATTTAAAGAAAAAATAAAAACACTCCCAACCGTTTGTTATTTGCTTACACCATCCCGGGGATGTGGAATTCCGCTTCTATCTGTACACAGCTATCAAATGCAGAATAGAAAATCAATTTTTGAAAACTAATCTTATTATATTTTCGTGG
>JBKGYK010000088.1:0-9813 GCA_046546095.1 Bacteroidales bacterium | reverse complement strand
TTAACCGGCTCTGGTTAAGTAATCAAAAAGAAAGAATTAATGGGCTTTAGCCCTGACAGTATTTTTTCCAGTTCTTAATTTTTACTCATCAGTAATAATTCAATCATTACCATTACCCACTCTTGTCTGCCTTAGGCATGAAAGTTTGCAGCAGAACCTTCCTAAAAACAAATAGAGTATCAGATAATCAAGCATGTTTTGGAATGCTGTGCCAAATGGAACTTTGTGCTAAGAACCGATATTTTATTCATCAATGAAATTAAAAAAAGCTTAAAACAGCATCTCTTTTATGGTTTCGGAATGCAAATTGTTATTTTTGTTCAGAAACAAATACGTTAATTCATGAAAACATTGAAAGCATTATTGATGATTTTGGCAGTTCTGATGGTATTGCCTTTGTCTGCTCAAAAGAAAATTCAGCTTGAAGATATCTGGACAAAAGGTGAATTTAGTCAACAATCTGTCAGGGGTATTCGCAGCATGCAGGACGGAGAACATTTTACAAAACTCAGCATGAGGCGTAATGCCATATTAAAAGTTGATTATCAAACAGGAAGCAGGGAAGAGACTTTATTCAGCCTTGATGATTTTGATAAAACCTTTAAAAGAGACTGGATTTACGATTACAAATTCAGTAAGGATGAAAAGCAAATATTGATTGCTACCGGATATGAGTCCATTTACCGCCATTCATACAAAGCCAATTTTTATCTTTATGATATGGAAGATAAGAGTATAAAGCCAATAAGAGAAGATGATAAAATTCAGTTGGCCGCATTTGCTCCTACCGGAACCAATGTAAGCTATGTGTTTGAAAATAACATTTATCTGTATGATATTCATACGGGTCAAACCATTGCAGTGACAGAGGATGGCAAAGAAAACAAAATAATAAACGGAGCTCCCGACTGGGTGTATGAAGAGGAGTTTAGTTTTGCCAAAGCATATGAATGGTCTGCCGACAGTAAATACATTGCTTTCCTGAAAACAGATGAAAGCAATGTGAAAGAGTATAACATGCCAATCTATGGTGAGCTCTATCCTGAGGATTATACCTACAAATATCCCAAAGCCGGGGAGAAAAACTCTGAGGTGAGTTTGCATGTATATGATGCTGTTTCCGGCAGGGAGAAAAGAATTGAAATGGAGGCACAGGGTGAGCACTATATTCCGAGAATATATCAGACTCCTCAGCCTGGTGTTTTTGCTGTTGTCACACTCAACCGCCTGCAGAATGATTATCGCATACACAAAATTGATGCAAATGAAAAATCTGCAGATCTGGTGGTGCATCTGAAAGAGGAAAAATATTTTGAACTATATGATGATCTTACTTTTTTGCCTGATGGCAACAGCTTTGTAATGACTCATGAAGGAAGCGGATACCGCCATCTTTATCGATATTCCATTGATGGTGATGAAAAAGGACAGATTACACACGGATCATGGGATGTTACTGATTTCTACGGTTATGATGAGAAAGAAGGTTTGTATTATTATCAATCTGCCGAAGAGTCGCCTACCCAGCGAGATGTGTATTCCATAAGTCAGGAAGGAGATGTACGACGTAAACTGAATTCCAAATCAGGAACAACTGCATTTAGGTTTTCTGAGGGATTTACATATTACATTGAAGAACACAGTGATGCCAATACACCTTTGACTGTAAACCTGTATAATAAGGATTCTGAGCTCGTACGTGTGCTTGAGGAAAACAATGACCTCAAAGAAAGTATGGAGGAATTTGGTTTTGCTGATAAAGAGTTTTTTACTGTAAAAGGAAAGGATGGTACCGACCTGAATGCATGGATGATTAAACCTGCAGATTTTAATAAGCGAAATGAGTATCCCGTGTTGATGTACACTTATGGCGGGCCTGGAGCTCAAACGGTGAACGATGCATGGGATTATAACATGGGTTGGTGGCAATTGCTCGCACAACAGGGTTACATTATTGTTTCTGTTGATAATCGAGGAACAGGCGCCCGCGGTAAAGATTTCAGACAAGTAACCTATGGTCAGCTTGGGAAATTTGAAACCATGGATCAGGTTGCTGCTGCAAAATCCCTTGCTTCACGAAAATACATTGATGAAAACCGCATTGGCATTTTTGGCTGGAGCTATGGTGGATATCTGACGAATCTTTGCCTTACTACAGGTGGCGGAGTATTCAGCGCTGGCATAGCCGTGGCTCCGGTAACAAACTGGCGATACTACGATACCATTTATACCGAAAGATACAACGGTCTGCCAAAAGACAACGAAGAGGGTTATGATGAAAACTCTCCAATAAACCATGCGGAGAAGCTGGAAGGAAAACTTCTCCTTGTACACGGCAGTGCTGATGATAATGTGCATTTTCAAAACAGTATGGACTTCATCAACAAACTCATTGCTGCCAACAAGCAATTTGATTTGATGGCTTATCCCAATCGTGCCCACGGAATTAATGGCGGTGGTGCCCGGCTGCACCTGTATACCGGAATGACTGATTTCCTTCTGGAAAATCTGTAAATCAGAATTTTATATGCTCGATAGATGTAAAGGCTGTCCCTTAACCAACGGATGGCCTTTATTATTTTTAGCAGGAAAGTGCAATAGCTACAACCAGCCAAAGTTTCTGTGATAAAATCCCGCAAAGATGATAACAAAAATGATTACCTTTGCCAGCCTTAAAAGAAATACCTTATGGGACTAAATTGTGGAATCATCGGACTGGCCAATTGTGGCAAAACCACCTTGTTTAATTGCATGTCCAATACAAAAGCAGAAGCAACAAGTTATGCCTTTGCAACCAACAAATCCAACATTGGTGTCATCAATGTACCTGACCCCAGATTGCCTGTGCTAAGCAAGTTGCAGCCCACCAGGAAAGAGGTGCCCGCAACGGTCGATATCATTGATGTGCCCGGTCTCACCAAGGGGTCCAGCAGGGGTGAAGGTGTCGGCAATGCTTTCCTGAATGATATCAAAAGCAGTGATGCTATTATTCATGTCCTGCGTTGTTTTGATGATGAAAATCTGCCACATGTGGATGGGAAAGTTGATCCGGTACGCGACTGGGAAACTGTAAATCTTGAGCTGCAGGTGAAGGATATGGAAACAGTTGAAAGGAAAATACAGCGCATGGAGAAACTTGCAAAAACCGGCGATAAGGATGCAAAGCGTGATGCAGAAATTCTGAATATCTATATGGAACATCTTGAAAACATGCAGCCGGCACGTACTGCCCCGGTAAAAGAATCCGAGAGGCATGTGATAGATGATTTGTTTTTATATTCTGCCAAACCGGTGATGATTGTTTGTAACGTTGATGATGCATCTGCAACTGAAGATAATCAGTATGTAAAGGCTGTGCGTGAGTCACTTGACGGTGAAGATATTAAAGTACTCCGGATTGCAGCCGGTATTGAATCTGAAATTGCTGAACTGGATAATGAAGAGGAGCGACAGGAATTCCTTGATGATTACGGACTTACAGAGCCCAGTGTCAATCTGCTGATTCGCGAAGCTTATGATATGCTTAATCTGCAGTCTTTCTTTACCATCGGAGAGGAAGAAAACAGGGCATGGACAATCAAAAAGGGGATGACTGCTCCACAGGCAGCAGGTGCAATACACTCAGACCTTGAAAAAGGCTTTATTCGTGCCGAAGTAATGAAATATCATGATTTTGTTGACTTGAAATCTGAACAGGCTGTTAAGGAAGCCGGCAAATTTCATGTGGAAGGCAAAAATTATGTTGTGCAGGATGGCGATATTTTACACATACGTTTCAATATATAAATTCCTGCTTGCTTATCAGGCAATCCGGAAATCAGATTCCCTTTGATGGTTTAATGATAATTCTTTATTACTATGAAAATAACTTCGCAATGGAAAGATGGTTTTGCATCTGTGATTGACAATGGCCGGAATCATCAGGTTACTGTAGATTTGCCCTGGCTGCAGCATGGGAAAGATCAGGGGCCTACAGCCCTGGAGCTTTCAGTTATGGGGTATGCCGGCTGTATCACAACAGTATTTGCCATGATGGCAGAAAAAATGAAATTCAGCTTTTCTGAAATGACATGTGAAATGGCTGTAGAGCGGGGTGAGAAAAGCATAACAAAGATTGAGATCAAGCTAAAACTTTCCTCTGATGCTTCGCGGGAAAAGATTCAAAAGGCATTTGATATGACCTGTAACCATTGTCCGGTTGGTGTGATTTTTGTTCAGGCAGGCATTGAGATCAGGTCAGAACTGATTGTCAGTACAGATACTACCGCATAAAAAAACTGCCCTGATTCCCCAGGACAGTTTCTTTGCATCTGTTTATAGAGTTTATTTGCCCGGGCAATTTTTCTTCACATCAGGAGCAATGTCATTCTTACCATAGGCTTTGTTGAATGTTCTGCTGAATTTTGATGCCAGTTCTTCTGCTGTACGCCTGTAATCATCTTGATCTTTCCATGTATTAACAGGCTTGAGTATTTCCGTTGGTACGCCGGGTACGGATCTTGGGATATTTACATGAAACAGATCGTCAGTTTCGTATGTTACCTCTTTGAGGGAACCGTTGAGGGCGGCATCTACCATTTTTCTTGTCAGCGGCAGGTTGATACGCTCACCTACACCGTATTTTCCACCCGTCCAGCCTGTATTGATGAGATAAACCTCTGTATTGTATTTCTCCATTTTTTTGCCCAGCATTTGAGCATAAACAGATGGCAGGCCCGGCATGAATGGTTGTCCGAAAAAGCGGCTAAAAGTGGCCACAGGTTCTTTGATGCCGGTTTCGGTACCAGCCAGTTTTGAAGTGTATCCCATCAGAAACCACAACATTGCCTGATTTTTATCCAGCCTTGATATTGGTGGCAAGACTCCATAAGCATCAGCTGTGAGAAACAGGATGGTATTGGGATGTCCCGCTGTGCTGCTTTGTGATATGTTTGGCAGATAAGTTAATGGATAGGATGCACGTGAATTTGGGGTTAGCCTGTCATCACTGAAATCAAATTCGCCGTTTGGATATATCATCGCATTTTCAACAATGGATCCGTGCTTACAGTAATCATCCGTATGCATCACAGCTTTATAGATATCCGGTTCCTTGGCCGGGTCTATATCAATCATTTTGGCATAGCATCCATTTTCAAAATTGGCAATCCCGTTTTCTGACCAGCCATGTTCATCATCCCCGAGTAGAGCACGTTTTGGGTCTGCTGAAAGTGTTGTTTTTCCCGTGCCGGACAGTCCGAGTATCAGGGCAGAATTTCCATCTTCACCCACATTGGCACTGCAATGCAGCGGCAATACCCCCTCGAAGGGCAGGTAGTAGTTCATAACGGTAAACATCATTTTTTTAACACTGCCCAGGTAAGCTGAGCCAATGATGATACCTATGCGACGGTCAAAATCCATGGCCACTATCATATCAGTTGTTTCGCCGTTTTTCTTGCGCAGTCTCCACTCGTATTTCTGTGTGTCCAGTTTATGATATGGTAAACTGATCAGAGTAAAACCTTTATCGTGAAAACATGAGTTTTCGATTCCCTCAGGTACAGGACGAAACATATTGTCTGTAAAAACAGCTGTCAGAGCGTTATCTGTAATTGTTGTGACCGGAAGGGCAAAGTTTTTATCTGCACCAATGACCCGGTCTGTGGTGTATAATTTTTTAGAATCATCTATGATACTGATGGCGTCATCAAATACTTCATCAAACAATTCTTCGGTCATTGGCAGGTTGTTTGGTGAATTCCAGTCAATATGTATCTGTGATTCCGGGCGTTTTACCAGCAGTGTGTCTTTCGGGCTTCTGCCGGTTGAATCTTCCGGTGTCCATGTAGCAAGACATCCACTTTTTGATACCATGCACTCCTTGTTTGAAACGCTTTCTTTTATAAGTGCTTCCCTGCTGAGGTTTTCAGCCACTGTTTTGTGCCGGCTTAATGATTTAGCCAGTTTTGTACGTAATTTTTCCATCATTTTTCTTGTCTCCCGATAGTGTTTTCATATTTGGATTGCAAACATATAGAAATCTATCCGAAAAATAATGCTTATGTAACATTTTTGAATAAAAAAGAGGGGTGTTTTGAAGACCAAATTTTGCTTTATACAAAACTAAAAAAAAAGCGCCAAATACAGCGCTTTTTTTTGTGATTTTTTTAAGATTATTTTTAGTTGCGTTTTACCCTGGCAATGATATCTCCCTGGGTAATCATATCACCCTGTTTAAAGTTCATTTCAACGATTTCTCCGTCGCAGGGTATGTTGATTTCCTGATAAGTGGAGTGAGCCTCAAGATAACACAGGCGCTGTCCTTCTTTTACCTTATCACCAATTTCAACTCCGTTTTCATCAAGTCCCAGGCTCAACTCGAAATAAATCCTGCCGTAATATGGTGATTTTATATCTTCAATGTTTTTGTCAGAGGATTCTTTTTGTTTTCCATTGTCTGCAGTGCCGGCTCTTTTCTTATCCTTGAGTGTTTGCAGTTCCTTCAGAAATCGTTCTTTGGCTACACCTGTTTTATAGTCACGGTATTGTCTCTCATGCATGGCCAGTTCGAAAAGTTCTTCGTCATTTTCCCCGGTGTCCCAGTCCTTTTCTTTCATCTCCTGCCTGTATTTATCCAGCTCATCGGGGTAATTATCCTGCGGAACACCCTGGTAGAATTCATGACCTTGTTCTTTGGCCAGTTCGATAATTTCCGGAGCAAGAGGGCCCGGCAGATTTCCTGCCTTGCCCAGCAGCATATCCCATGTATTGTTGTCAATGGTTTGAAATCTTTCTTTTCCCTGCATCAGACTCATGATATTGAGCAAAGCGACATTTTTGACATATTGGCTGAATGGTGTTACCAAAGGTGGATATCCCATTTTGGGCCATACATATTGTACTTCATCAAAAAGTTTCACCAGGAGTTCGTCCAGGCTTAAGGGGTCTTTGCCCTGCGCTTCAAGCTGGGCGTTGATTCCGGAATGAACATTTTCCAGATCTGCCATCATGCTGCCCATCATGCCTCCTGGCAGGCCTGGAGCTACCATAAGTGAAGACATATGCCTGTTTTTCGGATTGATCCAATAGCCCAGAAAATCATCAATAAATTCCTGAGACAGAGCGCGGGCTTCCATATAAGCTTTCATGTTGATGTCTTTTACCTGGAATCCTGCATCTTTCAGCATAGCCTGAACCGTGATGATATCAGGGTGTACCATTCCCCAGGAAAGCGGCTCCATGGCAGTATCAATATAATCTACACCTGCTTTGGCTACTTCCAGCATGGAGGCTACAGAAAAGCCTGGACCGCTGTGTCCGTGATACTGTACAATAAGCTGTGGATGCTTGTCTTTTATGGTCTTGACAAGTTTGCCCAGAAATACCGGTCGGCCAATGCCTGCCATATCCTTGAGGCAAATCTCATCTGTGCCGTATTCTACCGCTTTGTCAACAACTGTCATGAAATAATCAACAGTATGGATTTTGGAATGGGTTATGCTTAGGGTGGCCTGTGATATCATGCCTGCTTCTTTGGCATATTTGATGGAAAGCTCCAGGTTCCGGTGGTCATTTAGTCCGCAAAATGAGCGTGCAATGTCCACGCCTTGTGCCTTTTTAACTTTGTACATCAGTTTACGCACATCCTTTGGAACCGGATACATTCTGATGCCATTCAGGGCACGCTCCAGCATATGTGTTTGAATCCCTGCCTCATTAAATGGTTTTGTCCATTCACGTACAGCCTTGTTCGGATTCTCTCCAAACAACAAATTTACCTGCTCAAAAGCTCCGCCATTGGTTTCTATTCTGTCAAAGCACCCCATTTCAATTATGACAGGTGCAATCTTTTTTAGCTGATCAACACGGGGAACATATTTGCCTGATGATTGCCACATGTCCCTGTAGAGTAAACTAAACTTAATTTCCTTTTTCATATTTCTCTTCCTTTTCAATCAAATTTAGCGGAAAAAATTTTTTCCCATGATAAAGATAAAAAATGCGCCAACAATATTACATCAAAATTCAATGAAATTTTCTTTCTGATCGCCTGTTACTTAACACTTCAATGAAAAATCAATGCATCATGCTTAATCTTGTGATATTTACAGTATGATTTCACCTGTATAATCCGGGAATATTTTATAGCATACTAAAAAATAAAAAGAGCCACCCGCTAACCAGCGGATGGCTCTTTTTATTATGTGATTTTATTCGTTACTCGGTTATAATTAACTTGTCAATATAACGTCTTTTGTTTTCCGGGGTCATGATCTCAATTGTATATGATCCTGCCGGCAATTCAGGTGTACGATAAACCGGATCGCTGGTACGTTTTGAATTGATGAGCTGACCGGTGAGGCTGTATATATTTACGATGGAAGCAGTTCCCGGTAGCTCTGATAGGTCAATGAATGCATGATTTTTTGCAGGATTTGGATAAACTACAACCGGATAGGCAGATTCATCAGCAATGGAATTTGACAGCGGAACGCTCAAGGTATCGGTATATTCGCAGCCAATGTCATCGGTTAATTCAAAAATGTAATCTCCTGCACACAGGTCTTCGATTTCCAGGCCAAAGTCTTCCAGGGGTTCCTCCCAGTAAACGTTATAGGGTTCAAAACCGCCGCTGGGGATAAGTTGTATTGCACCGCTGCACTCGTTGGTGTCCGGCAGAATGATCGTGTCCATTGTAATTTCAGACAACCTGATGGTAACATAATCGGTAAATGTAGTACCACAGAGATCGCTGATTTCCACCCAGTATTCATTCTCTCCATGTTCTGGTGTGACAGTAGTGTTTGGTCCCATTTCTCCGTTGAACCACTGGAAAGTGGCATCATCAATGCTGGCTTCAGCATTGAGGGTGATTTCTCCCGGAGGTTCGCAGAAGTTAACTGAAGAATTGATAATACCCGGTGAAAGGTTGATATTGGGCTTGTTTGGTACAGTTACCTCACTTTCTATATAGCAGTCGATGTCGTCAACAATTTTAATGTAGTAATCATTGGGGCACAAACCGTCTACAACCGGGTCTGTTGTTGTGGTGAGACTGTCAACCAGATAAAAATAATCAGCATTTCCGTAAGTATACTGGTAATTTTCTGTATCATCTTCCATTATTATTTCAAAACCCCCGTCACAATTGTTGTAACAGGTGACCTGTTCTTCTGCTATATCCACAACATTCATATCGGAAACCCGTATGGTAACGGAATCATAAACCTCATTACCACACACATCCGAAATTGTAACACTGTAGGTTTCTATTCCTGGTGATGGATTAACAACAATCTGATTACTGTATGATCCTGTATTCCATTCATAGTAGGCAGGATTGATGTTCACTTCGGCGGCCAGGGTAAGGGATTCGGGAGGTTCTTCTCCGCAATATCTGGTTTGCACATCCTGTATGCCTCCTTTAATACTTTCCGCATCGTAGATTTCAATTGTATCTATAACAGAATTTCCACCACTTCCCCCGCAGGGACATTCAGTCCAGAATTCAAGTATCATGAGTTCAGTGCCTTCTTCAATACCATCATTAAATGCAGTATAATGTATTGTATCATAATTTTCGTAAGGAGCCATATAAGCTGAATCCACTATTTCGCTGACATCTACACCCTCTTCTGCCGTACTGCTTTCTGCATAGGTTATATATATTAAAACTTCTTCTTCTTCATCGGAGTTTTCTGCCCGCTCTAATACAAAATAATTGGAACATCCTTCATACAGATCGCTGTCGGTACCAACATCCGAGTGATTAATAGCATTGATCTGCACGCCTGAGGTGAAACTGCCGGACTCGATGAATACACCTGAATC
>JBKGYK010000087.1:0-10061 GCA_046546095.1 Bacteroidales bacterium | reverse complement strand
GAAATGGAGCAATGGGAATTAGTAAAATCACCTTGCATATTGTACCTTTGATTTAGTTCGTTAAATCTCAGGAATGAATGAAAAATTAAACAAGCATATATGATTTTAGATAACAATATTCACGAATCAGATTCACCTCAGGATACCGAGGCTATTATATTGAATGCTGCATCAGAAGTTTTTATGGAGAAAGGTTTTGATGGTGCCCGTATGCAGGAAATTGCCGATAAGGCAGGCCTCAATAAAGCCCTTCTGCATTATTATTTCCGTTCCAAGAAGAAGCTTTTCAGCGATGTGTTTCAGGTAGTGCTCATGGAAATGGTGGATGGCCTGAGCCGTATTTTTGAGAAAGATATTTCTGTTTTTGAAGCCATCAGGCAGTTTTTTGCTGTCCATCAGGATATTTTACTGAAAAACAAATTGCTTCCTTTATTTATGCTCAATGAAATTCAGCGTGATCCGGACCTGATTGTCAATCTCTACCGGGGTGACAGAATACAATCTGTTCGTGAGAAATTTGAGCGTGATGTCATCAATGAGCAGGAAGCAGGGGTTATAAGAGCGGATGTGCAGCCTATGGATTTGTTTTTGAACATCCTTAGCCTGAGCATTTTTCCTTTTGCTGCCAAACCACTTCTGAAAGGCTTTTACAGCATGGAGGAGGATGATTTTCAGCAGATGATCACATACAGAAAGGAACACCTGGCAGATTTTGTTATCAATTCGATTAAAGCGTAAACACTATGAGAAAATTACTAAGCATAAGTGTATTTCTTTTGCTTGCAGGCATTGTTTCAGCGCAGAACTTTATGAGCCTTGATACATGCTATGCACGGCTGGAGCGGAATTATCCCCTGATGAAAAATGCAGCCCTTGTATCCAAAGCTGTGGATCTGAAACTAAAATCGCTTAACACCAATTATCTGCCGCAACTCACCCTCGGAGGTCAGGCATCCTGGCAAAGTGATGTGCCTGAAATTGACCCGGGCATTGATAATCCCATGTTCGATTTTGACATGCCACAGGTGCCACAGGATCAGTATAAACTGAATGCAGAATTATCACAGGTGATTTGGGATGGCGGGGCTACATCTGCGGCTCGTGAGATTGAATCGGCAGCAGCCAGACTGGAACAGCAAAACCTCAGGGTGAGCTTATATTCACTCCGGAAACAGGTAAACGAGTTGTTTTTTACCATCCTTTTGTTGCAGGAACAAATTAACGTTCTTGAAATCAACAAAGCAGGTGTAAATGATAAACTGGATGAGGTGGAAACTGCAGTAAACAATGACATGATCATCCCGGCTGCCACCAAAGAGCTGCGTGTACATGTGCTCGACCTGGAGCAGCAGATTTATGAAGCGGAGCAGGCCATGAAAACCACGGAAGTCATGCTTGAACTACTTACCGGTGAAGATATTCCCGAACTCAGCGAATACCTCTTGCCGGCACGGGATATCAAGGCGTCCGACAGTATCGGCAGGCCTGAACTGGAAGCCTTCAGATTGCAAAAAGAGCAACTGGAATCCCGAAAAAATATGATCGCAAAGGAACGTTTTCCTACCTTTGCAGCTTTTGCTCAGGCAGGTTATGCACGTCCCGGACTGAATATGTTCAGTGATAGCTTTGAGCCTTTTGCCATCCTTGGCCTGAAGTTTTCATGGACACCCTGGAAATGGAACAAAACCCGGCATGAAAAACAGATTGTCGATTTGAATATGCAGAAAATTGACCATCAAAAAGAAGCCTTCCTGCAATCGGTGAATACCGAAGCTGAGCGCTACCTGAAAGACATTCGTGTGAATGAAAACCTGATGTCCCGGGATGAGGAGATTATCGAACTGCGGAAAGACATCAGGCAAAGCAAAGAATCTCAGTTTTCACAGGGCAGCATTACTGCATCAGAATACCTGGATGCTGTCAATAAAGAGGCAACTGCCAAAGTGAAACTGGAGATGCACAGAATCAAAAAATCACAGGCAATCATAAATTATGTAACCGTAACCGGAAAAAATAAAGACAAATATGAAAGTAATCAATAACATTACAGGAATCAGCAGCATACTGATTGTTACCCTTTTGCTGACAAGTGCCTGCAAAAACGGTCCCGAAGAAGCGGATGCCTGGGGGAATTTTGAAACCCGGGATTATGTAATTTCCTCACAGGTGCAGGGCGAATGCCTGAAAATTCCTGTGGAAGAAGGACAGAAAGTGCGCAGTGGAGATACCATAGCCCTTGTGGATACCAGCGGGCTGCATCTGGAAATCAAAAGCATCATCATGCAGAAAGAAGCCGTAAAAGCTAAATTTCCATCGGTGACAGCTCAGGTAGAAGTACAGGAAGAGAAGCTTGCCTCCATGAGAAAAGATGAATCCCGCATCAAAAATATGCTGAAACAACAGGCTGCCACCCAAAAACAACTGGACGATATACAAGGACAAATCCGCATGACGGAAAGAAGTATTGAGCAAATCAAAACACAAAATGCCTCGCTCTTTGCTGAGCTGGATGTGCTGGATGCCAATATTGACAGGTTGCGAGATCAGGTCAAGCGTGCTGTTGTGCTGGCGCCGGCAAATGCTACTGTGCTGGAAACCTTTGTCCGTCAGCACGAACTGGTTTCTCCCGGCAAACCCCTGGTGAAACTTGCTGATATGAATAAAATGACACTGAAAGCCTGGATTTCCGGCAATCAGTTGGCCGAAGTCAAGATCGGGCAGGAGGTGAGGGTCAGAATTGATAAAGGCGATGGCGGCTATTATACGTATACCGGAAATGTTTCGCATGTGGCAGCCGAAGCGGAGTTTACACCCACGGTAATCCAAACCAGAGAAGAGCGGGTTGATATGGTGTACGCTATGGAAGTGCGTGTGAAAAACGACGGACGCATTAAAATCGGTATGCCGGGAGAGGTTGTGTTTAATTCGAAATAACAAAATACAAAAGACAAAACATAAAACTTGTCCGGCGTAGCAAGGCGAAGACGGATAAGCACCAAAATGCAAAACACAAATCACAAACAAATTACAAACCTCAAACCTCAAACCTCAAATCTCAAATCTCAAATCTCAAATCACTACAGATACCATGTTTGGAATTTCAACCATTGAATATTGGGATTTTTTTGAATATTGGTGCTTGTATTTTGGAATGTTAATCAATTATGAATTGCAAAAAAGGTGAACATCTCGGATCTTGTCCACTCTGTGGCAGGGAAATGATTTGCGGGAAATCCGTAAATGAGCATCACCCTGTGCCCAAAAGCATGGGTGGCAGTGAGAAAGTGTTTATGCACGCGGTTTGTCATCATAAAATTCACACCGTATTTACCGAGCGGGAGCTGGGGCAGGAGTATTACACTTTCGACAAGTTACGTGAGCATGAAGAGATCAGCAAATTCATCAGGTGGGTACGCAAACAGCCGCCGGAGTTTATTGACAAAAACCGCACATCAGGCCGGCTGAAAGAAAAGCGCTTGTTTGCCAAACGAAAAAGACGCAGGTAATGGCAGAAATTAATGTACATAAAATAAGCAAATCATACGGTAAAACGCTGGCTTTGCGCGAGGTATCGCTTGAGGTGGAATCCGGGGAGCTGTTTGGCCTTATCGGTCCCGACGGGGCCGGAAAATCCACATTGATCCGCATTCTCACCACCTTGCTCTTGCCGGATAAAGGCAGCGCAAAACTGGGTGATCACGATGTGGTGAAAGACTATAAACAATTGCGGCGTATGATCGGCTATATGCCAGGCCGGTTTTCATTGTATGAGGATCTGAGCGTGGAAGAGAATCTGCATTTTTTTGCTACCGTTTTTGGCAGCAGCATTCAGGAAAACTATGAGCTCATCAGCGACATCTATCATCAGATTGAACCCTTTAAAAAACGACGTGCTGGAAACCTCAGTGGCGGCATGAAACAAAAACTGGCCCTGTCCTGTGCCCTCATTCATAAACCTGATTTTCTGATACTGGACGAACCTACAACCGGCGTGGATGCTGTTTCCCGCGTAGAATTCTGGGACATGCTGCACAAGCTGAAAGCCAAAGGCATTACCATTTTCGTGTCAACACCATACATGGATGAAGCCATGCGCTGCGACCGTGTAGCCCTTATGCAAGATGGAGAAATAATGGCTGTGGACAGTCCCGCGGCCATTCCGGATCGTTTTCCTGATGCATTGTTTGCTGTAAAAGCTGATGATATGTACCGGCTGAAAACCCATCTGGAACAATCCGGTAAGCTGAAGTCGGTGAACCTTTTCGGGCAGTTTTTGCATGTGGTGCCGGACAAAGCCACTGGTATGGATGACTTGATAAATGATCTGGAAATTCAGAATTTTAAAGGCGTTTATGCAGAGCAGATAAGAGCCGGTATTGAGGATGTCTTTATCCGTCTGATGACAAAACAAGAGGAGGACGATCATGCAGAATGAAAGCATCATACAGGTCAGGGACCTGGTAAAAAAGTTTGGCAGCTTTACGGCAAATGACAGACTGAATTTCGATGTTCAAAAGGGTGAGATATTCGGTTTTCTGGGTGCCAACGGGGCCGGCAAAACCACCGCCATGAAAATCCTCACCGGCTTGTTAAAACCCACATCAGGCCAAATCAGCGTAGCAGGATACGATGTCTACAAACAAAGCGGTGCCATCAAACGCAACATCGGGTACATGAGTCAGAAATTTTCGTTGTATGAGGATCTCAGCATTGCTGAAAACATACGTCTGTACGGAGGCATTTATGGCTTATCCCGAAAGGAAATAAAAGAAAGGCGCGGCAGTTTGCTGAAATCTCTGGGCATAGAGTCCATGGCCGACAAGCTGGTAGGTTCGCTGCCTTTGGGATGGAAACAAAAAATTGCCTTTTCTGTGGCCATTGTGCACAATCCCAAAATTGTTTTTCTGGATGAACCCACAAGCGGGGTAGACCCCATTACCAGGCGGCAGTTCTGGGATTTGATTTATGATGCTGCTCACAATGGCATTACCGTGTTTGTCACAACGCATTACATGGATGAAGCTGAGTACTGCGACCGTGTGGCTATCCTGGTGGATGGTAAAATGATTGCACTGGATTCACCTGCAAATCTGAAAAAACAACTGAATGAAGACAGCATGAACGATGTGTTTGTTAAGCTGGCACGTGGTAAACGATCGTTTGTGAAAAACAACTGATATGAAACGTTTTATAGGATTGCTGAGAAAAGAATTTTACCATATCTTCCGGGATATGCGCACCATTATGATTCTTTTCGGGATGCCAATTGTGCAGATTCTGATTTTCGGCTATGTGATTAAAAATGAGGTGAAAGATGTGGATATTGCCGTGCTGGATCATGCCAGAGATGAAGCCACCATGGAGCTGAGGAATAAAATTCAGGCATCCGGCTATTTCAATATTGTGGAAGATTTGCAGTCAGCAGATGACATACATGCATCCTTCAAAAAAGGCAAAGTGCGTGAAGTGGTGGTGTTGCCGGCACACTTTGGCAGGGATTTGCAAAGCGGCAATCAACCTTCCATACAGTTTCTGCTGGATGCCACCGATCCAAATTATGCACAACTCATCGGAAATTACACTGAAGCCATTTGCATGGATTATGCCGGCGAAATGGTGACTTCAGCCGGAAATGACCCGGCCGGCCTCAAACTTGAAAACCGCATGTTTTTCAATGAAGAAATGAAATCTTCTTTTCTTTTTGTTCCCGGAACCATGGCTTTTATTCTCATGCTGCTTTCTGCCCTGATGTCTTCGATTTCCATTGCCCGCGAAAAGGAATTTGGCAGCATGGAAGTGCTTTTGGTGTCGCCTTTAAAGCCCATTCAGGTGGTAATGGGCAAGGTGATGCCCTATGTGATACTTGCCTTTGCCAATGCAATTTCGGTTATCCTCGTTGGGAATTTTGTGTTTGGTGTTCCCATCGTGGGTAGTTTGCTGTTGCTCATGCTGGCATCTGTATTGTTTGTGCTCACAGCGCTTGCCCTGGGTATTATGATATCAACCATCAGCAACACCCAGCAAACCGCCATGATGGTATCCATGTTTGTGCTGATGCTGCCAACCATGCTGCTTTCGGGTTTTATTTTCCCCATTGAAAACATGCCCGTGGCCCTGCAGTGGCTGAGCACCCTCATGCCGGCCCGCTGGTACCTGGAGATTATCAAAGGCATCATGCTCAAAGGTGCAGGCATGGCTTTTATATGGCATCAACTGCTGATTCTTACAGGAATGTTTGTTGTTTTTATCGGTATCAGTGTACGCAATTATAAAATCAGACTTGAATAGACATGAAAACCATCAGATATTTGCTCGATAAAGAGTTCAGACAGATTTTCCGCAACAAAATGATGTTGCCTTTTATTTTTTTGCTGCCATTGGTGCAGACACTTATTCTGGTGTATGCCGCTACTTTTGATATGAAAGAAATCCGTTTGCTGGTGGTGGATGAAGACCAGAGTACGGCAAGCCGGCAAGTGCAGCAAAAATTTGCAGCCTCTCCCTTTTTCGTAACCGATATTACAAAGGAAGATGCCGGTGCTGAAAATTATCTGATTTCCGGCGAAAAACACGCCATTCTGCATATCCCGGCAGGATTTGAAAAGGATCAGAAAGCAGGGGAGAAGGTGAGCCTCCAACTACTCATTGATGCTGTAAACCAACAGGCTGCCGGACTTATAAACGCCTATACGGGCAATATCCTTCGCGATTACGCCGGCAATGTAATCACAGAGCATGGCCTGGCATCCGGCAGCGGTGAAATGCAGCCGGTATCCGTGGAAAAACACTACTGGTACAATTCCTCACTCAATTACAAACACTACATGCTACCCGGCATCCTGGTGATCCTGGTCACCATCATAGGCTCTTTTCTCACTGCGGTAAACATTGTGCGGGAGCGTGAAATAGGTACCATGGAGCAAATTAATGTCACGCCCATTAAAGGGTGGCAGTTTATGGTGGGTAAACTCACGCCCTTTTTATTCATCGCTTTGTTTGACCTGTCTCTGGGATTGCTGGTAGGGGTGATACTGTTCAATCTTCCCATCGTGGGCTCCCTGGTGACACTCTTTGTGTTTGCCCTGGTTTATCTGCTTGCTGCAGTAGCACTTGGTCTGCTCATTGCCAACGAGGCCCGTAGCCAGCAGCAGGTGATGTTTACCGTTTTCTTTTTCTTTGTCCTGTTTGTGCTGATGAGCGGCATTTTTACCCCCGTGGAAAGCATGCCCGAATGGGCGCAGGCAGTGAATCACATCAATCCGCTGTACTATTTCATGAAAGCCATCCGTATGATTCTGCTCAAAGGCTCCGTTCTCCGCGACATTATGCCCGAGTTGTTGTCTCTGCTTGGTCTGGGTACTGCCATGTTGAGTGTGGCGATTCTAAGGTACAGGAAAACCAGCTAGGATACTCTGTTTAAAATACCTGCAAGCACTGTTTTTTTGAGATTTTAACTTTATGATCCGTCTCTGCTCAGTTCCGCCGGACAGAGTTTGCCCTGCGATAGCCGGGTTTTGTTATTTTAACCGGGGTGCCTGCTTTTTCATCCTGGCTGAGCCTTGCGAAAGTTCCGAACTATCGCAAAGCTAAAAAAGCCAGGATGAAAAAGCACCGGTCTCCGGCTTATAGCTGCCTGCTGCTCTGCGTATGCTGATATATGCAGCACAGGAGTTTACTCCGCTCCACTCTGTGCTGCATGCAGCATAAGCGCATCCCAGCCGGCAGGCTGCCAGCCTCCCTGCCCGCCAGTTTTAATTTTCATTGGTAGGCAGGCGAGCGTAATAGCACCGGATAAAAAAAATCAGAAACAAGAAATATGTTGCCCAAAATGGCAATTGGTTTTCAGATGTGAATGATAATATGTATTTTTGGGTATGATTCTGGAGAAAACCAATAATTGGTATGCATTAAAAACACGTCCTCACAAGGAAGAGCATGTGATGATTGAGCTGGATGATAAAAAATTCACTGCCTACCTGCCCCGCATCTGGAAATACAAAAGTGCCAAAAAGCGGCAAAAAAAACTGTTGATCCCCGGCTATGTATTGGTAAAAGCCAACTGGAAAGATTTTGAACAACTGCGATACATTCGTGGCAGCAAAGGCTTGTTAAGCATAAACGGTATACCGGGTAAAATCACTGAAAAGGAGATGGATTTCCTCAAAAAGGTGTGCGGAGAATCCGGTTATGAGCCTGAATTGGGAAATTATCATCCCGGTGATTCAATTAAGATTCTCACAGGTCCCTTAAAAGGCCGTAAGGCTGTTGTAGCCTCAACCGATAAGCATAAAATCGGTGTTGATTTGTGTCAGGGCTCCTTTCGGGTGTGGATTAATGCCAAACACACCATGCTTGAATGCATATAGATCAAAAACAATTGATTTCATCTTGATGGCACAGCCCTTTTCGGCATGAAGATGGTATTTATGGGAGCCAATAGCATGGCAATGCCTGCTAAAGGCACAAAAATTACAAGTTTGTGGATATATTCATCAAAAAAATCAGAAAAACTGCATCTGCCTTTACCAAAAGTTTATTAGTTTTGAGGTGACGATATGAGGGGAGCAGATCGCCAATATGGTTTTCACCGGTTCTTTTTACAACAAGGGGGACGAAGCGGAGCTATGGGTTTTTAATAATGATTAGGGCAGAGAAAATACAGCATCGCGGCGAAACACGCTTAAAAGTTGATTTTGCTTATAACCAGGGTTTAATCCGGCAAATCAGGCAGATTGATGGTGCTCGCTGGAGTAAAACCTATAAAGCCTGGCATTTGCCCTGGAGTGAATCTGCGATTAAGGCCGTGCAGGATATATTTCCCGGCATCGAAATAGAAAAAGACAGTGTAGCGGATGTTCATCTTGATATTTTTGAGAAGAAGATGTTTTTACGCATGCCTGTCAATGAGAAAGACATTGAATTTGTCAAATCGATAAAATTCAGTCGCTGGGTAAAATCGAAGCAGCATTGGGAAATCACCAATTTCGGCAGTAATCTGACAAAGCTAAGGCAGCATTTTGGCAGGCGCATGCAGGAAAAATACAGAGAGGATGCAGCATTAGCCAGGGCTGTCAGTGATCAAGAGCAAATAGACAAATTAGTTGTTCTACCGGTCGCTACATCTTACGTAAATTCATGCACTGACAAATTTACAAAATGGTTAAGGTACAGGCGTTACAGTGAGTCAACGGTTGCAACTTATTCAAAGGCGATAAAAAGTTTAATGAGGTACGTATCGCCAAAAATGGCTGAAGATGTTACTGAGGAAGATGTAGTTGATTTTATTCACGGATATTTGATTCATAATGGCTACAGCCATACATACCAAAATCAGGTAATCAGTGCGGTAAAATTATTTTTTAATACGGTATATCAGACAGCATTTGATATTGAGCGGATTAAGCGTCCACGGCGGGTGCATAAATTGCCGAACGTATTAAGTAAGCAGGAAATAAAATCAATACTGGACGCACCGACAAATGTAAAGCATCGTACAATTTTGCGCATGATCTATGGCTGTGGCTTGCGACGCAGTGAAGCATTATCCCTGAAGCTTTCCGATGTTGACAGCAAGCGAAAGTTGCTTATAATTCGAAATGCCAAAGGAAAAAAGGACAGGATCGTTCCGGTATCAGATAAGATGCTGGTCATGTTGCGTGATTATTATAAAATGTATCGTACAAAAACATGGTTGTTTGAAGGCCGCATGCCTGGCACGCAATATACTGCCACCAGTTTGCGGGAGGTTTTATACAATGCCGTAAAGAAGGCAGGTATAAACAAACCTGTAACCCCTCACTGGTTGCGTCACTCGTATGCCACGCATTTGCTGGAGTCGGGCACCGATTTGCGGTATATTCAGGAGTTGCTGGGGCATAAAAGCAGCAGAACAACTGAGATATACACGCACGTTACAGTGAAAAGTTTACAAAACATTCGTTCACCCCTTGATGATTTGTGATTTTTTTGTATATTTGAAAAAAATAGAACCGGTTATAACCGCACATATACAACAAGTTTCAGGTGTATAAAAACGGTTTTTCCACGGGGATAAACGAGTT
>JBKGYK010000086.1:0-10860 GCA_046546095.1 Bacteroidales bacterium | reverse complement strand
TTGCTGTTAGTTACAGGATTTCAAGTAGTGGCGCAGGACAGCACCTTTTTTAAAACATACAACTTTGACCCGGGATGCGGGAATAAAACTTATGCCATTATAAAAACTCCGGATGGAGGGATGATATTAGGTGGAGGTTATGCGTGTGAGTTTTTTACCAATGATTGGATGTATTTTAAAACGGACACGTATGGTGATGTTGAATGGTTTACAAATTATGAGTCAGTCAATAGCCCTGATTTTCATGATCTAATAATTACACCTGGTGATGAAATATTTAGCGTTGGTGATTACTGGTCATTTATAGGTAATGATGGTGGTGGTTATTATCCCGGCATAGCCAAGGTCAGCCCCGACGGTGACAGCCTGTGGTGGAAAACCAACAGCATGGAAGGTTACGATACCTGCAGCTACGATGAAGGGGAATATCGCAGCATCAGCATGGCATCTGATGGAAACCTTTTACTATCCGGAACAAAAGACGGCTGTATGCATGGCAATAGATTGTTATTATCTAAGATTACACCTGATGGTGAAACCTTGTGGTTGACAACAGATACATTATACAATGGTGGATTTTACCATGGTTGGGATGTCCTGCAGGCATCAAATTCAAACATATACATTGCCGGATGGGGACATAATCTGGATATGTGCTATGATGCACATGATTGCCCTGCTCATGCTATACTCTCAGCCTACAATGAAGATGGTGAGTTTGAATTTTCTAAAATATTTTACGAAGAAACGGAGGCACATCAAACCCAAGGTTATTCAATAATCGAACTTGATGATAAATTGGTATTGGGAAGCCTTTACGTGAATATTTTTGATAATAATTACACATTTCATCCATTATTCTATGTATTAGATTACCAGGGAAATATAAACAAAAAAGTATATTTAAATTTGAATGCTTATGCCAATTGGACTGGATTTGTTTTGCATAGCATTGAAAAAACCAGTGATGGTGGGTTTGTTGCTGTAGGGGGTGGAGGATATCGACCAAACGGTACAGAATATGGCTGGATGGCGCGATTTAATGCCAATGCCGATATGTTGTGGTATAAAACACTGGGAGATACCACCGGGCAGGAATTTTTTGGTAGAATTTACGATGTGGTGGAACTGGATGGCGGACGGCTTGCCTTTGCCGGCTCAAAAAAAATATACCCTGAAAATGCGGAATCTTTTTTATTGGTAACCGATTCCTGGGGAAATGGTAATTACCCGAGTTTTGAGATGCAGCTTGATACTCAAACAACTGAGTATGTCCATAATTGCTTAATTTATCCCAATCCGGCAACGGAATACATCTGGATTGACCCTGAATCATGTTTGCCTGAAAATTATACGATTTATGATGTGGCCGGAAGGCCTGTAATAAAGGGCACATTAAGTGGCAAAACAAAATTGGATATCAGTAATTTTACACAAGGTTTATATATTTTCAAATCTAAAACCTGCGAAAGTCAACGAATCATCATTTATTAACCATAATTATTAACCAAAATGTAAACGCTTTGAAAAAAACAAAATTAATTTCAATGATCGTGCTGGCCGGACTTTTATTAAGTTCTTCGCTTAAAGCACAAACAGAACAAATGATCAAATGGCCCTTCAATGGGAAAGAAGTAAGCTGGGAGGATCCAACCAACCCGCAAGTATTAACAACCAACGTTTCATTGAGCAATCCGAAAGCAGGTGCTACAGCAGCTTATCAAAATGATGGAACGCCTTTGTTTTACATCCTGGATGATAGAGTGTATGATCCGGATGGCACATTCCTGGATAATCTGTATTTGGGTAATTACAGTGGCAGCAGCGATGATATAGGAGATGAGATACTATTGTATCCTCTTGATCATAGTGGTTGTAGCTGGAATGCGGTATATTCGGTAATTAACGGGGGACATACTGAAATACTGTACAGTAGAATAACCCGGGAAATAGATTGGATGGTAACAGACCAGGGAGTTATTGAAGATTTTAACACGGAACAATACGTTGGTATGGCAGTGGGGGATTTTAATCAAGGATCAACCGACCGTCCATTCTATCTTAGTTGCAATGATAATAGTGGAAAAGAAACAGGTACTTCAGTAATAAAAGAGTATATTGTAAGAGGTGGTACGCATCATCTCTCGGGGGGTATTACCATGGACGATGGATTGGTGAATGAAAATACCGAACTTGAACGTTCTAAAAACAACGCAGTATTGCTTTATGGTAATTATTATGGAGTTGAATTACCCGAGATTCCTAAAAAGGACTTTTTTACATATTATCCTGATAACCTTGCATTCAAAGAATATGATTTTGGAGCTTCAGGTACAGCCAACAGCAGTGTTACAGGGCTTGAATTGAACAACGATGGCAAGCAGGCCTATGTAAACATAGCCGGACAACAAAATGGGGTGTTTTATGCCTCTGGTTCAACACCTGGTGATTTTACTAGTCACAACACACTTACTTATTCTGACAACATCAACAATGCCCAGATAGAAAAAGCCCGGGATGGATCGTATTATACCTTTAGATCCAACGGGGAGATGTGGGAATTGGGAAATACAAATGCACAAAACACATATTTATCTGTAGGTTCCAGCGGTATGATCAAAAACAGCCAATATTCAGACCGCAGCAATCGTGTGGATTATTACATGTTACCGGATCAGATAGACGGTTATTCATACAATGAGTCCTTTTCCAGCCCAACAACATGCTGTTATGAAAACACCGTAATGCCCGTAGTCAACACCATGGGCGGAAGCGTTTCAGAGGTCAGCGGTGATTTGAAAATTCAATCAGACGTATCATGGACGCCAACAAACAACCCCTTTACCACGGGTAGTTCAACACCAGAAGTTTATTTTCGGGGAGATTTAATCATAGAACCCGGAGCAAAACTCAATATTGATGATATGATCATTCACTTTGACGTGGATAAGGGCATAGAATTGACTCATGCACTCAGTGGTTATGGATCAAAACTTGATCTTAACAACACCACCCTTACTGCTTATGATGAATGTGAATCTGAAAAAATGTGGAAAGGTATTGAAGTGTTTGGTAACGATGGCTTTCAGGATGTAGATCCCTGGACAAGCACACAGCCTTATGTTGAAATAACAAATTCAGAAATTGAATACGCACAAGCTGGAGTAATCTGTAAAGATGCTGGCAATGCATACCTCAACAACGTAACATTTAAAGACAATGTTAAAGGTGCTGTGTATATGTCAACAAACTTTTATTATAGTTCAATCGTTGATTGTCTGTTTAAAACAACCAACGATTTATATGTCGATAAAAGCGAAATACCCGATCAACATGTGTATTTAGCCCAGGCAAGTGGAATAGATATTGATGGGTCCGTTTTTAAAAACATAGCAGACGAAACAAACATACCGAATGGATACCCGGATCATGGAAATGGAATTC
Organism: Bacteroidales bacterium; assembly: GCA_046546095.1. Taxonomy (GTDB): domain Bacteria; phylum Bacteroidota; class Bacteroidia; order Bacteroidales; family ML635J-15; genus JAQIBY01. Next base: position 7,416 of record JBKGYK010000086.1, on the reverse strand, counting down.
AGGCAATATCTTCTAATTTCTCTGTTGGATATACGCTTTTACCAGATCCTCCCTATTATAATATTTGTACATTTGAAAACCTTTATTATGGGATAAATGATTTGGGCTGGACAGCATCCAATCTCGAAGTACGCAAAGCGAGTTTTATTAACAACAAGGGTGGTATTTGGGTACGAGATAAATCACCAGTAATTGTGGAATCAATTTTTAATGTGTTAAACTCAGATGGTAACTCCGAACTGTTTGACTCTTTTGGTCTTTATCTGGATGGATGTACAGGATATCAGGTTGAGGAAAATAGTTTTTATGATGGGTTGTTAGGTTGCCAAATATACAATAGCGGTCCTGTATACAATGAAATATATAAAAATAATTTTTCCAACCTAACTAGCAATGGCGTAGCAACAGGTATTGTTGCTGTTGGTGATAATTTTGAAGGTAGGTCTAAAAACGAGGGCTTAACATTCCTTTGTAATGAATTCAATAATACAGATTATGCCATTTCTGTTTTAGCAGGACATCTCGCATATTTTGATCAATACAATTTGGTTGTAACCGATGTGTCTAAACAACAAGGATTGCTATATAATTCATATTACAAATATGCCGGCAATGATTTTTGTTCAACATCCTCGTCTGGGGAACATGATTTTTATTTTAATGATGCAGTTAGCTATTTGGGTCAATATGAATATTTTGATAATAATCTGAATCCGGAGCTTATTAGTTACGATCCAAATGATATTTCAAGAGAACAGGGTTCTGGTGAAAATACCTGTCCTTCTAATTTGAATGGAGGGGTTACAAAAGACAGTGATGTAAGCTTAATGAGTCTTGATGAAGAAGAATCAGAAAAAGAAACTGAAATTGCCAGTGCAACTAGTGATATAAATGAATTAAGCCTTCTTATTTCAGCAGAAACTGCCGGCACTAATAACGAGGGAGAAGTTCATAATCAGCTAATGGCCGGTGCTCCCTATCTGAACGATACCATTCTGAAAACCTATCTGTTTAATGATCAGGTAAGTGAATTATCCCGTACTTCGGTACTCAAGGCCAATTCACCTTTGACCGATAATGTAAAAGAAAGCCTTGATGAGTCAGGTTTGAGCCCAGAGTTGATTGCATACCTTGAGCAATATCAACATGGGGTCAATGCACTTGAACAACTAACAAATGCATTAAATGGCATCAAAGTTAATAAACAACAAGTTATGTTTGACATGCAACGTACAATCATCAATTATCCTGACAGCATTGATGTAGATTCATATATGAGTAGTCTTGAAACTGAAAACAGTGCGTTTGCGAAAAAACGTTTGTATGAAATTTACATGTACAATGATAATTTTACTCAGGCAGAAAACATGCTCAATGATTTACGTAATCTCTCAGGAAATAATAGCTTGTCAATTTCACAGGATGAATTATTTATTGATAGTCTGGAATTAGCGAATGCTCTCAATCCTACACTTGCAGCAACTAATATTGAAAATAAACTTGATCGGTTGTATGCATTAGCTGAAGATTTCAATAACTCAGCCTGTACCAAAGCAAGAAATGCTCTGGAAGCATTTGGTTATGAAGAGTATCTTCCAATGACTGCTTTACCATCTGAGGTAAATGATAAATCAAGTGCAGCCACGGAGTCTACAAATGATGATTTAACAAGACATGATAAACAATTTGATCTCGAACCTCTCTTCAACATTTTCCCCAACCCGGTCAATGATAAATTGTCTGTAGAATTCATCTCTCCGGAGGAATCTTGCTCCTTTATTATTATGGATGTGCAGGGCCGTCAGGTGAAAACCATACAGAAAAACGAAGCCCTGGGTTACCTGAGCATCGATGTATCAGAGCTTGAATCCGGCACCTACATCCTCTACTCACCCCAGCTTAACCAACGCAAGCAGTTTGTTGTAAAACGATAAACGTATCATCACACATAACCAAAGAAGGCTGTTCCACCATTAAGCGGACAGCCTTCTTTTCATTACAATGTTCTTTGCAGTTTACTATTAGCTCAGATTTTCAACCGGCATTTTGCGGTCTACTTTTTTAATCAGGCCGGCAAGCACTTTTCCCGGACCGATTTCAGTGAATGATTCAGCACCGTCGTCCATCATGGCTTTTACGGTTTGTGTCCAGCGGACAGGACTGGTGAGCTGAGCGATGAGGTTTTCACGGATATCAGCAGGTTTGGTGTATGCTTTGGCATCCACGTTCTGGTAAACCGGACATACCGGTTCAGCAAAGGCTGTATCTTTGATTGCCTGAGCCAGCTCTTCGCGGGCGGGTTCCATAAAAGGTGAATGAAACGCACCACCAACGGGCAATGGCATAGCGCGTTTGGCACCGGCTTCTTTCAGTACCTCAATGGCTTTATCAATGCCGGCTTTCGAACCGGAAATCACCACCTGACCGGGGCTGTTGTAATTGGCCGGGATCACCACCTCATCAATTCCGGCACATTTTTCCTCAACCACAGCATCTTCCAGGCCGAGAATGGCAGCCATGGTGGATTCTTCCATTTCACATGCTTTCTGCATGGCCATAGCACGTTTTGACACCAGCACAAGGCCGTCTTCAAAACTCAGCGCCTGGTTTGCTACCAAAGCGGAAAACTCACCCAGCGAGTGACCGGCAACCATATCGGGTTTAAACTCATCCCCCATCACCATGGCACGAATCACCGAGTGCAGAAAAATGGCTGGTTGGGTAACTTTGGTTTGCTTGAGTTCTTCCGGTGTTCCCTCAAACATGATATCGGTAATGCGAAAACCCAGAATTTCATTGGCTTTTTCAAATTTCTCTTTGGCTTCGGGATAGTTTTCGTACAGGTCTTTGCCCATACCCGGAAACTGTGCTCCCTGTCCGGGAAATACAAATGCTTTCATACTTTATGGTTTTAAAAATGATTACATAAGTTTTGATCCAATCAGTTGCAGGAATTCCTTGCGCGTGGGTTCTTTCAAAAATGCACCGGTAAAATCCGATGTGGTGGTAACAGAATTCTGCTTTTGCACCCCACGCATCTGCATGCACAGATGCCGGGCTTCAATAACAACGCCAACGCCCAGGGGCTGCAGCGCACCCTGAATGCTGTCTTTAATCTGCGTTGTTAAACGCTCCTGTACCTGCAGGCGACGGGAAAATGCTTCTACCACACGGGCAACTTTACTGAGCCCGGTAATGTAATGATTGGGAATATAAGCCACATGTGCTTTGCCGACAAACGGCAACATATGATGCTCACACATGCTAAAAATGTCAATATCTTTCACAATCACCATTTGGCGGTAATCCTCCTTAAATTTGGCGGAATTGATGATTTCAATGGGATCCATATTGTACCCCTGAAGCAGAAACTGCATGGCCTTGGCCACACGCATGGGTGTTTTTTCCAGCCCTTCGCGGCTGATATCCTCACCAACAAGATCAATGATGCGTGAATAATGAGATGCCAGCTCATTGGTAATCTCATCATCATATTTATCGGTACGAACAAAGCCGCCTTCCTCTTCGTGATTTATTGTAAATTCCATAAATTATTATCTTTAGATTTGCAAAGTAAACATTTTTTCAATCAAAAATGTTGATTGTGTACTTATGAATAACACCTTACTGATCATACCAACTGCCTTCGAGGCAGAAAGAATCATTGACAGCAACATGTCGGTTCAGCAGTCTGACAAGTTATACAGCCTGCCTGCTCTCAACACTGATCTACTGATTTGCGGGCCGGGACTGCCTGCCAGCTTACTCCATACCAGCAGGCATCTATGCCGGCACGAGCCATATGATTTTTTGATAATGGCCGGAATAGCAGGCAGCAACACCAGCAATCTAAAGGCCGGAGACCTGACTGTTGTAGAAGCTGAAAAGTTTGCCGATATCGGATATCAGAATAATGATCACTTCACATCCCTTGCCGGCGGTGAAGGCTGGGAAGATTACCGGCGCGGTGTGCTGATCAATGAATACCAGGTATTGCGGCATGAAACCGGCCTGCCCAATGTCAGTTCCAATACGGTAAATATCAACAACCTCAAGCTGGAGGGAATGCCATCGGCTGATATTGAAAACATGGAAGGTGCCGGCTTTTTCATGCTTGCTAAGGAAGAAAAGATTCCTTATCTTGAGATACGTGCCATATCAAATCCTGTAAAAGAGCGGGACAAAGACAAGTGGGAAACCGGCATAGCACTGGGAAAACTCACCTGGTTCCTGAACAATTATCTCAAAAACAAATCTTTATGAGCAAGCTGAGTCTTGGCATTTCTTCCTGCCCCAATGATACCTTCATGTTTGCCGATTTCGTGGAGCAGTATGCACATGAAATCGACCTTCGCATCGAAGACATTGAAACCCTCAATACCCTGGCATTGCATGAAGAAAGCGATGTCACCAAATTATCCTATCATGTGTGGCTTAAGCTTCGGGATAAATACAGCCTGCTGAGCAGTGGTGCTGCCATGGGAGAAAACTGCGGCCCCATACTTATTTCAAAGACCAGGGCATATCCCGATGAAGTGCAGGACATGACAATTGCCATTCCCGGAAAAATGACCACAGCCAGTTTGCTGCTGGATATTTTTTATCCGCAGGTAAAAGCAAAAAATGTATACGTTTTTTCGGAAATAGAGGAAGCTGTTCTGGATGGCGAGGTGGATGCCGGACTAATCATTCACGAAAGTCGCTTTACCTATCAGGACAAAGGCCTGAAAAAAATTGTCGATCTTGGTGAATTGTGGGAATCCAGATACAATCTGCCCACGCCACTTGGCGGGATTGCCATACACAAGAGAGTTCCGGAAGCAAAAAAGCAGGAAATAGATAAAGCCCTCCACCAGAGTATCAAAAGAGCCTTTGCCCGACCTGAAAGTGCGATGCCATTTGTCCGCAAGCATGCCTTGGAAATGAAAGATGCAGTGATAAAAAAACACATCCAGTTGTATGTCAATAAATACTCACTTGGGGAAGACGATGCTGTAAGGCAATCTGTTGAACGGCTGCTGGAAGAAGCTAAGAAAAAAGGCATTGCTTAAAGAACAGCACCGACGCCAGACTTTCGGGGCGTGTTTTTCAGCGCATAATCACAATGCCCTTGTTTTGCACCAGCAGACTGATGACCTTTTGAATTTTGATTTTCTCTTGCATGAGTTTGTATATCTCATCCTGGCTTGCACCGTTTTTCTGAGCATTTTGGATGCGCTTGTTAGTTTCCTCCTGCGCTTTTTGCATCACCTTGCGCTTGTATTGATGGATCAGATTCGGGATAAATTCTGACAATTTATCTTCAGCTGTTTCCACAAAGGTGCCCCGTTTTTCCCAAAACTTATGCAAATAATATTTTGTCGTACACAATTCAGCCGAAATTCTGGCAATATCCGGATCAGGATGTTGGATAAAATACTGCTTATCTATGGGTTTGCCATTACTAAGCAATTCATCCACTTCCTCAAACAGTTTATGGTACAACAGGTTTTCAAATTTCAGGGCATCATTCCGGATTTCATTGATGATGTACTGAGCTGATGTACGTGCTAAGCCGCTTTCTTCATCTTTCTCAATTACCTGATTACCATACATCAACAAAAGTGTGATGATTTCTTTTTCATGTTCTTCAAAGATAATGTTGGTAACATGGGCAGGTACGGCAGGTGTGGGCGCATTCCTGTTGTGTAGCTGATTGCGCCTGTTCTGTTTTTGCTTATCCCGGAGATTTTTTGCCCGGAATTTCTGCAACTCTGCATACAGGATATTTTCTCCCATATCCATTTGCTTACTGACCGTCTTGATGTAAACCGATTGCTTGATATTATCCTCAAGCATAGAGATTGTACGCACGATGGAGCTGACCATTTCTGCCCGTTTCACCGGGTCACGCTCGGCTTCTTCCATCAGCAGATTGGTTTTGAACTGGATGAAATCCTCCTGCTTACTGCCGATATATTCGCGGATTTCGTCGGGAGTGTGTGCTTTGGCAAAGGAATCAGGATCCTCGCCATCGGGAAAGATGACCACCTTGACATTCATGTTTTGCTCCAGAATCATATCGATTCCGCGCAGGGAAGCTTTCAATCCGGCCGGGTCGCCATCATACAATATGGTAATGTTTTCAGAAAAGCGCCGGACAAGCCGGATCTGGTCTTCTGTCAGGGCAGTACCCGATGAGGCCACAACATTTTCTATGCCTTTCTGATGCATGGAAATCACATCGGTATAGCCTTCCACCAAAAGACATACATCCTGCTGTACAATGGCCCGCTTGGCCTGATATATCCCGTACAGTACCTTACTTTTGTGATACACTTCGGATTCCGGGGAATTCAGGTATTTGGCCGTTTTTTTGTCGGTACTGAGTGTGCGTCCGCCAAAAGCAATGACCCTGCCGGAAACGGAATGGATGGGAAACATCACCCTGCCACTGAAACGATCTGCCTGCCAGTCATTTTTGACAATGGTAAGTCCGGTTTTTTCCAGAAACTCAAGTTTGTATCCTTTGCCCAGGGCATAGCTGGTAAATTCGTCTTTTCCTGAAGGACAATAACCCAGATCAAACTTTTCTATCATGTGATCGGTAAAACCACGCTCCCGCAAATAACTGAGGCCTTCTGCCCTGCCCTTTTCATCTTCAGTGAGCTGCCTGATGAAATATTTTCTGGCAAACTCATTGACAACCATCATACTTTCCCGCATGTCCCGCTGAGCCAGATCCTCTTCGCTGGGTTTTTGCTCCTCTACCGGAATGTTGTATTTGTTGGCCAGATACTTGAGGGATTCGGGATAGGACATGTGCTCGTGATCCATGACAAATTGCACCACATTGCCTCCCTTGCCGCAGCCAAAGCATTTATAAATACCTTTGCCCGGCGACACATTGAAAGATGGTGTCTTTTCGTTGTGAAAAGGACACAAGCCAAGGTAGTTGGTACCGCGCCGTTTGAGCTGCACGAAATCGCTTACAACGTCGACTATTTCAGCCGTATCAAATATGCGGTCTATGGTTTCTCTGTCAATCATGAATCATTTTTCAGGGAAAACAAAGGTAAGAAATTCGATGGATAATTCCTGAATTATTTGTGTGGGGTTTTACTGCAAATTTTGTGGAATGTTTTACCAATTACAATTTAGTAAAGCATATCAGTGCTGAAGCCCCAATGTGTTTTTTTTCGCATCTAAACCCCGACATACATGGTGGGTTCAGAAGAAACCGACACCCAGGATTCAAATTCAGGTGCTAAATCTTTATGCGCATAAGTTCCTCTTATCAGCAATTACAAATACATAATTTTTGGCAAATAAGAATACAGAGTTTCTGGCAACAATGCAGGGACAGATCAAAACACAGAAAACCGGCTTAAAACACATAGCTCCGGAGGATGATTTGGTTCAGGCGGTTCGTAAATA
>JBKGYK010000085.1:0-10915 GCA_046546095.1 Bacteroidales bacterium | reverse complement strand
ACCACATCATTTTCGAGATAATAAACCGTGTACTGGCCTTGTGCGAGGCCTGCAATCCGGATGTTTCTCTATTCAGCTATTTGCAGATAATGGCATAAGAATTATTCATAAAAATAGTCATCCATTGGCAGGCTGCAGGCTGTTATCAGTTCAGCTTTGTTTTCAGCTTCGGCATTCATGGTTTTGAGACGTTTCATGATATTGTCTGCTGCTTTGTCATCAGAAAACTGCATAAGAATGATGCAGTTGTACCCGGGCCATACGGCTGTGTTCAGGCGTGGAGATCCCAACATGGGTTTTGCAGGCACTTCGTCTATGATCTGATAATCAAGTATGCCGGCATTCTCCAGTGTTTTGATCACCTCTTCTTTTTTGCTCAGATTGCATGTGCAATATACAAATTTCATTTTTCCTCCTCCTTTTCCTTTTGGATGCGTTTGCGGTAAAACAACGCGTATAAAGTGGGAATAAACACCAGGGTAATAATCATGGATACCAGCAGGCCGCCAATGATGGTGACACCCAGTGGCACCCAGATTTCATGCCCCATGGATGTGCTGATACTCATGGGTATCATGGCCAGAATGGTTGTCAGGGATGTCATCAGCACAGGCCGCAGACGGGATGCCCCGGCATTGATGATGGCCTGCCGTGTCGGCTGATTCCGTGCCCGCAAGAGGTTGGTGTAATCCACCAGAACGATGCCGTTGTTTACCACAATACCCAGCAGCATGATGATACCGACAAAACTTACCACACTGAGGGTGATCCCTGTAATGACAAAGGCATACACCACCCCAATCAGGCTGAAGGGAATGGCAAACAGTATAATAAAAGGGTCTTTAAACGATTCAAACTGGGATGCCATAACCATATACACAAGCAAAAAGGCAATGACAAATACCAGGTTCAGGTTGGCAAAGGATTCGTCCTGCTCACTGACATTACCACCCATTTCCACGCTTATGCCGGGAGGCAGGTTCATGTTGTCCAGAATATCACCGGCTAGGGTAGCGCCTTCTCCCAGGGATACCTTGTTAAGATTGGCACCGACACGGACAATGCGTTGCCTTGATTCGTGCATAATTTCAAGCGGACCCGTACCGGTGTTTATTTCAGCTACTGCGGATAAAGGCACCTGTTGACCGGTGAGGCAGGTCAGGCTGATGTTGCTGAGCTTTTCTATGCTGTTGCGTTGCTCCGGAGCATAGCGTACCACAATCTTAAACTTGTCGCCCTCTTGCTCAAAATCACCGGATTCCACACCATAAATGCTTTGTCGCGCCTGCATAGCAATCATAGCAGTGTTCAAACCAAGGTGGGATGCTTTGTCCCTGTTGATGTCAATCTGAAACTCCATTTTACCCGGGTCTGTGCCGGCTTCTACATCTGAAAAAACGCTTTCCTTTTCCATTGCCTCAGCCAGCCGCTCTGCTGTCTGATTGATTTTGTCGTAATCGCTGCCCATTACCTTATATTCCACCGGTTTTGTGTTGCCCAGCAACACTTTCTGCATCATGCTGCCACCCATTACCTGGTAGTTGACAATCTCAGGCATGGCTGCCAGTCGTTTTCTCATCATATCTGCTATGTCCTGTGCGCTGCGTTCACGTGTGTCGGGCAGGCTGAGGTGGGCACTGATGGTGGCTTTGTTTTTGCCTTCTGCAAAGCCGATGCTGGTGAGCAGGTTGCTTTCGGTTTGCCCCACGATGGTGTATTGTGAAACCATTTCGGGGATCTCGCTAAAATAAATGTCTTCTACTTTTTGGGCAATGCGTCTCGTTTCTTCTGTGCTTGTGCCTACCTCGGTTTCAATCACCGTAATGACATCACCGGCATCAATTTCAGGGATATAATCCGACCCCGTGTTCGTAGCCAGATAAGCTGCAGATCCAAGTAGGAGTACTGCCAGAATAACAATCAGCCAGGCATGTTTAATCGCAAAATCAAGGGTGGATTTGTATGCATTTTCCATGCCGGTAAACAAGGCTTCGCTCTTACGGTAAAGCCAGCCGTGTTTTTTACGTTTGGATTTTTTTCGCAGGCGCGATGCCAGCATGGGCGTCAGCGATAGTGAGGTGATGAGTGATGCCAGCATGGTTACTGCCACCAGCAGGGCAAGTTGTTTGAAAAGTATACCCACAAGACCGCCGATAAACATCAGCGGAAAAAATACCGAAATGGTGGTGAGGGTGGAAGCGGTAATGGCTGTACCCATTTCACCCGTGCCAAAAACTGCGGCTTCTTTGGCTGGAGCTCCCTGATCCAGATGCTGATCAATGTTTTCCAGCACCACGATGGCATTGTCTACCACCATCCCTATGGCCACAATCAGAGACATGAGGCTGAAAATGTTGATGGAAAATCCCATCACAAACATGGTAATGTATGCCACGATAAGAGAAAAGGGAATGGTCAGTATCACAATCAGGCTGTTGCGCCACTGACGCAGAAAAGCCAAAACCACGATCATCACAAAAAGTCCGGCATACCAAATGGTGTTGCTTAAATTGCGGGTTACTTCAGTAATCACTTCAGACGTGCCAAACACCATGTCGTACTTCACATCTGAAGGCAAATCTTCAGCAATGCTTTCCATTTCGGCTTCCGCTGCTCTGAAAACTTCAAGTGTGTTGGTGCCGGTTTGTTTCTGCACAAACAGGCCTACCCCACGGTGGCGTTCGGAATACACGTATTCATCCTTATCTTTAAACTCATCTTTGACTTCCGCCACGTCTTTCAGCCGGATGATGCGATTGTCCATGCTGGTCAGCGCAATGTTTTCCAGTTGATTCAATGATTCTATATCGCCGGGGATGCGTACGGAAAAATCGTGTTTGTCCAGCCTGATGTTTCCACCGGGTACTGAAATATTTTCTGCCTGCAGGATGGTGCTGATTTGCTGAATGGACAGGTTATATGCCCGCAAATCATTGGGATGTAGCTGGATTTTAATTTCACGCGTGGGCTGACCAATCATAAAAGCTGTACCAACGCCATCTACTTTTTTCAATGGGTTGATGATGCGTTCCTCCACGATTTTTTCCAGACCGCTGTACGATTCATCGGCAGTGATGGCGTAAACAGCCACGGGAATCATGGAGCTGCTTACTTTCATCAGGTACGGAGCGCGGGCATCAGCAGGCAAATCGGATTTTACCAGTTCCATCAGATCGCGTGCTGAATTGGCTGCATCACCAATGTCGGTGCCCCATGTAAACTCCAGTGAAATAAATGACACGTTTTCACGGGATGAGGAGGTGATGCGCTTAAGGTCTTCGGTACCGGAAAGGGTTTTTTCAAGCTGGTCGGTTACCTGCTCTTCTACCTCTTCGGCTGAAGCACCCGGATAAACGGTTACCACGGTAAGGGCAGGTATCTCAATATCCGGCAGCATATCGCGCGGCAGCATGCGCCAGCTAACAATACCAAACAAAAGAATGGCAAGAAATATCATGGCCGTGGTTACCGGCCGGTTGACGGTTATTTTTGGTAAGCGCATATTACTGCTGTGTTATCTTGATTTTACGTCCGTTTTCGAGTTTGTTTTTGCCTTTAACCACCACCGTGTCCCCGTCGGCTACACTGTCAACAATGATGCGTTCTCCGCGGGTGTCAATCCGTCGTATCTGTTGCCTGATCACGCTGTCTTTTTTCACCAGCCAGACATACTCTTCAGGTGTGCCCGATTGTCTGAAAACTGCATCCATGGGCACAAAAATGCCGTCCCGTTGTCCGGCGTCTGCCATGCAGCGAACATACATACCGGGTTTGAGCCTGTTCCCGGGATTGGGCACTTTAATTTCCACGGTGGTAGCGCGGGTCATGGTAGAAAGCATGGGTTTAATGTAATGCACCACACCGGTGTAGGATCTGTCAGGGAAGGCATCAGGAGTAATCCTGACTTTCTGGCCTTTTTGAATCTTATCCTGTTGCTTTTCATTAATCTGAATCTCCACCTTTACGGGATTGATCTGCATAAGCCGCAGGATGCCTGAGGTATGGGAGTACCCCGGGTCTGCATTCAGAGTGAAGAAAAAGTTTTCCCCTTCTTCTATCAGATAATCAGCGATGATGCCTGAAAATGGTGCTACAACGCTGGTGTTTTTTTGCAGCATCCTGGTTTTTACCCGCGAAGCATCAAGTTTGGCTTTCAAATGATCGTATTCCATCTCGCTGACACTGTTTTTTTCGTACAGGCGTTTGATGCGCTGAAAATCTTTTTCCAAAGCCTGCTGTTCAATTTTTGCCTGGGTAAGCATTTCAGAGCTAAGGCTGACAAGCGTGTCGCCCTTGCTGACATGGCTGCCCCTGGGATAATGGAATCTTTCCACTTTTCCCGGCATGGATGAGCCCAGATTGGCTTCCCGCATGGCAAAAACGGTTCCTGAAAATGTCAGTTCATTCTGGTAGCTTTCCTGCCTGGCTATGGCAGTCATTACCGGAATTGCTTTGTCCTCGTTTTTGTCTTTTTCACTGTCATCCTCTGTGCAGGCAGAAACCAGCAAAGCAAGTGTGAAGATAAAAACGGTATATTTCATGCCTGTATGTATCATAAGTTTCCACTGTGTTTTTTGAGTTTGATTTCCTGTGTCCGCAGTTCGGTTTGGGCCTCAATCAGTTCGCTGCGGGCTTCCTGCCAAAGTGCCTGGGCTTCCAGCAAATCGCTGGTTGTTATCATGCCCTCATCAAACTTGTCCTGCATGATGCGCAAATTTTCCCGGGCCTGTTTTACACCGATTTCCTTTACCTCTACTTTTTTGAATGATTCCAGATAGGCATTCCAGCTTTGTTGTACCTGCAGACTGATTTTTTCCTGCTTTTCCTGCCGGTTGACTTCAGCCAGTTCACGCAGGTATTTTGCTGATTTTAAACTGTGGATGCGGTTTCCCCACTGGGTGATGGGAATTCTGCAGGTGAGCCCCAGATTGTAATCTCCACCAAAATCCTGGGTAAATCCATTGTAGGGATTGGGTTTGTAAAAACTGTAATTACCGGTTGCAATGATGTTGGGCAAAAAGCGCGACCAGGCAAGTTTTACGGTCTGATCGGCAAGTTGTATGCTTTTGTCCAGCACTGCCAGTTCGGGTCGGGTCTGAATAGCCTGTTCTGTCAGGCGGCTTCTGTCAAGGAATATCCGGACAGCATCCAGGCTGCCTTCCAGGCGGGGAATGGAGTCGAGTGGTAAGCCAATGGCTTGATTTAATGCCATACCGGCCAGCCGTATACCGTTTTCTGCCTGAAATTGCTGATACATCACCTCATTTTGCTTTTTCCGGGCCTTTAACAAATCGTTTCGGGTGATGATGCCCTCTTCGTAAATGTTTTCCAGCTCCATAACCAAAGTGTCCAGCATGGCACGGTAGGCGTCGGCCAGGTTTTTCTTTTCCTGCAGACTGACAATCTTCCAGTACAGTTTTTCGACGTCAAAGAGGACCTCATCTTCGCTGAGATCTGACCGGTCGTGTTGCATGTCTTCCACAATGCGGCTTATTTTATACTGTCGGCGGAGTTTGCCGCCCATGTATACCGGCATGGTAACACCACCATTGATGATGTAATTGTCTTTGGAGCCAAAGGTCATTTCATCACGCGGGATGTAACCGTACTGCAGAAATACCGGGTTACCCTCCTCGTCAACCATGACTTCTCCTGTGTCAGGGTCGATCATGGCGCCGTATATCAGGGGGGTTTCTGCCACATCGGGCAGCAGACTCATGTCCTCCTGATCAATGGACCAGAACGGGACAACCGGAAAAAACTGGTTTTCATCCAAGAGGTAAAAGGGTTTGTTGGTGCGCAGATATTGTGCTGTAACATCCAGTGACGGCAGCAGACGGGTGAATGCGGATTTTGTGTTCTGATCGGCAATGTTGATCTGAAGTTCTGCTTTACGTAGCTTGTGATTGTTTTCCAGTGCCATGCGTTTGCAGGTGTGCAAATCCAGCATGCTGTCGGATAACTGACCGCTCAGTTGAGGACTGATGAATAGTCCTGCTGCAATGAGTAGCAATATGAGGGTTCCCTGCTTCATTATTGCTGTTTGGCTATTCCGTAAAACAATATGTCCAGCAGAGCATCAATGCGCTCGGTGAGTTTTTGATCGTTGGGGTTAAAAAACAGAGGAAATTCCAGGCCTTTAAGTGCGGATGCCAGTGCAAAACTGGTGTCCGTGATGCTTTTAACTCTGAATTCCCCTTTTTCCACACCTTCATGCAGGAGGGACTGAATGAATTCCAACTCCTCTCGGTCGTAATTCTCTCTGATTTTTTCAACGAAATCAAGTTTTTTCAGGTAATCGTTGCGCATGGCGGCATAGAGATTTCCTACCTCCTTAAAGCGCTGCATGCGAATGGTGAAATAAATCCGAATGCGGGTTTTTAAATCGTCAATGCCTTCCAATGCTTTCTCAACTTCGGATTTAAAATATTCTGCTTCAGTTTGTACTACAGCTTTAAACACGTCTTCTTTGCTGGTGAAATAGTAATACAGGGATGATTTGCCTTTACGGGCTTCCTTTGCTATATCATTCATTGTTGCTTTTTCAAATCCAAAGCGTGAAAAGCTGCGTTGAGCTGCTTTTACCAATTGATCTCTGACTTTATCTGCTTTATTCATAACATGAACCTTCGACCGTTATCGTTTAATGGTCCAAAGGTAAGTAAAAAATCCAGGCATTTGAAAATAAATTAGACTATTTTAATAAAATGGTCGAAAATTCCGATGTTTTACAGCTTGTTATTACTGTGAAACCTGTAGATAGCAGCCGCCAGCCTGCCCACAAAATAAAAAACAACACCGGCTGGCAGGGAAACCGGCCGCCGCTGGTGTATTGTGCGAGGAGGGGCGGATTTGCCATCATTGTCTATTGAATGAAATGAGAAAAAATGTATGTGGTTATAGGGATTTTAGTAATAATTTTCTAATTTAGTATCCTTATGATGGTCATCCTTTTATCTTCACAACGGCTCAACGATGCAGACAAAACTCTTATCCGGAAATACCGGGAAAGTGGAGATAAGGCTGTTATTGCGGAGCTGTTTAACCGGTACTCGGGTTTTGTGCTGGCTATCTGTATGAAGTATATGCGTGACAAAGCACCTGCTGAGGAGATGACTGTTGAAATATTTGAGTCTTTATTTGAAAAACTCAAAAAGCATAAAGTTGATTATTTCAAAACCTGGCTGTATTCTGTTGCACGAAATCATTGTCTGGAGAACCTGAGAAAAAGCGGGACAAGGCATCGTCACGAAACCGGTTATCAGATGGAGGAGCGTCTTTTTATGGAATCGGAGGAGGATGCACATCTAAGTACCGGCAATGAAGATGAGCATATGGTAAAAGCACTAAAAACGGCAGTGGAGGAACTCAGTAATGAACAAAAGCAGTGTGTTAGCTTGTTCTACTTTCAGGAAAGGTCATATGCTGATATTGTTCGGATCACCGGTTATCCCCTGAAAAAGGTAAAGAGTTATCTGCAGAATGGTAAGCGTAACCTGAAAATTAAGATGGAAGCATTATATGAATCAGAACAAGAAAAATAAAATGTTCAGCCATTCCGGACATCCGGAAGAATCAACGCTGTGGCTTTATACCCGAGGGGATCTCAACAGGGAAGATGCTCACAAGGTAGAGGCTCATCTGATTGATTGTGAGATGTGCAGTGATGTGGCTGAAGGTTTTGCAGGTTTTGAATCAGAACGTAGTCTGACTGCTTCCAGGAACAGAGTTTCAGAATTGTTTGAAGCCGGTATCAGGAAAAAACGCCGTCAGGGCCTGACACGCATGCTATTGGCTGCTTCATTTGTTATTCTAGCCTTGAGTTCAGTGGTTATGATTCGCAATATGAATACCACAGAGGTGCAAAAAGAAGTGGCTGTTGCCGATCAAATGCCGGAGAAAGGTGAAAAGCCAACGAAAGAGACAGGCATTGCAAAGGATGATTCGCTGGACAATGTGGCACTGAATGAATCCGGGAAAGGAGAGAGCATGACGAGTTGGGAACCGGAGAAAAAGCTTCCGGCCCCTACTGAAACTGAAGAAGAGATTATTCAGGACGAAGAAATGCAGACGCAGGATAATGAAATTGCCACCATAGTTATTGAGGATTTGCATGTTGTGGAGAATGAAGAGGTAGCCAATGTGGAACTGAATGCATATGAAATGCCCGAAGAAATGGAAGATGCAGATACGGATGATAATGCACAGGAACAGGTGAATGAACATCTGTCTGGAGGTACATCCGGAGAAGCTACATCTTCCGCTGACAGGAGGCAGAAAGCCATATCTGATCATGTGATTTCTGAGAAATCTGCCATGCCGGATTCAGAACCTGTCCGTCAGGGTGAAACAGATTCCGGAGCTGATCTTGAAATCAGTGCAGAAGCCGGTAAAACCGCTGAAATTGCTATGGATGCCTTTGAGGAAGAATCAGATGAAGAAGCAGAGCCAATTTCATTTGCTGTTGTGGAAGAAAAACCTGAATTCCCCGGGGGAGATACCGCGCTGATGAATTTCATTTCAACAAATGCAGAATACCCGGATGATGTCAGGGAAAATGCGATTGAGGGTCGTGTGTTTGTGCATTTTGTGATTGATACAAACGGCAGGGTGAGCAATGTAAGTGTAGCTCGGGGTGTAGACCCCGCTCTGGACAAGGAAGCCATGCGCGTTGTGCGTATGATGCCTGACTGGAAGCCTGGTAAACAAGGGGGCAAAGCTGTGGCAGTGACTTACATTTTACCAATTAGTTTTGACTTGTAATAAATTTTGGCGGAACAATTCCTGCACCCTTTTATTAACTATGTATTTTGATCAAACAAAAAATCCACTGCCGGAAAATACGGTAGTGGATTTTTGTTTGATGAGATATTATATAACGGGTTGATTACATCATTCCGGGCATGCCTCCGCCCATTCCGCCCATTCCACCGGCGGCAGCGGCACCTGCAGCATCGTTTTCATCTTCGGTATCAGCAACAACACATTCGGTTGTCAGCAGCATACCGGCAATGGATGCAGCGTTTTCAAGGGCAATGCGGGCTACTTTTGTCGGATCAATGACACCTGTTTCGTAAAGGTTTTCATATGTATCCTGGCGGGCATTATAACCGAAGTCACCTTTGCCTTCTTTGACACGCTGTACAACTACGGAACCGTCAACACCGGCGTTTTCCGATATCTGACGCAGTGGTTCTTCAAGGGCACGGCGGATAATAGCAGCACCTGTGGTCTGGTCAGCGTTTTCCAGTTTCAGTTTATCCAGAGCCTCGATGGCACGGATAAAGGAAACACCACCACCGGGGATAATGCCTTCTTCAACAGCAGCACGTGTAGCGCTGAGGGCATCTTCCATGCGATCTTTTTTCTCTTTCATTTCAACTTCAGAAGCAGCACCTACGTACAGCACAGCTACACCGCCGGCAAGTTTGGCCAGACGTTCCTGAAGTTTTTCCTTATCGTAATCTGAGGTAGATGCTTCAATCTGTTTTTTGATCTGGGCAACACGTGCTTTGATGGCGTCTTTATTGCCTTCACCATTAACAAGGGTTGTGTTTTCTTTGTCCATGGTTACTTTTTCAGCGCGGCCAAGCATATCTATGGTAGCACTTTCAAGCTTCATGCCTTTATCTTCGGAAATTACAGTACCACCTGTGAGAACGGCAATGTCTTCCAGCATTTCCTTGCGGCGGTCACCAAAGCCCGGTGCTTTAACAGCAGCTACTTTGATGGTGCCACGCAGGCGGTTAACCACGAGGGTGGCAAGAGCCTCGCCTTCCACATCCTCAGCAATGATCATCAGCGGTTTGCCGTCCTGTGCTGTGGGCTCGAGTACCGGCATGAGATCCTTCATGGAAGAGATTTTTTTGTCTGTCAGAAGAATGTAGGGATTCTCAAGCACAGCTTCCATTTTTTCGCTGTCGGTAACAAAATAGGGGGAAATGAATCCGCGGTCAAACTGCATACCTTCAACCACATCAACATGGGTTTCGGTACCTTTGGCTTCTTCCACGGTAATTACACCTTCTTTTTTCACTTTATCCATGGCCTGAGCGATCAGTTTGCCAATGGTTTTGTCGTTGTTGGCAGAAATTGTAGCTACCTGTTTGATTTTTTCGTTGTCATCGCCAACTTCCTGTGACTGTGATTTAATGTGCTTCACAATGGCTTCAACTGCTGCATCAATGCCGCGTTTGAGATCCATCGGATTGGCACCGGCTGTCACGTTTTTCAAGCCTACCTGCACAATTGACTGTGCCAGCACTGTGGCCGTGGTAGTACCATCACCGGCATCATCATTGGTTTTTGATGCCACTTCTTTTACCATCTGTGCGCCCATGTTCTGGAAATTATCTTCCAGCTCAATTTCACGTGCCACAGTGACACCGTCTTTGGTTATCTGGGGAGCACCGAATTTTTTTTCAAGTACCACGTTGCGGCCTTTGGGGCCGAGGGTAACTTTCACTGCATCAGCAAGTGCATCTACGCCCTTTTTGAGCTGATCTCTTGCTTCCAGATCAAATTTAATTTCTTTTGCCATAACCTATTCTGTTTATTTTTATTAAAGTTTTAAAGATTTCAATTTCTTCTCCCTACCTCTAACGAATTTTATGCCATCCAATCTTTTCAGCCAAAATAACATAATCAAGCGGATTTGGTTCATTTCAAACTGTCAAAATGACAAGCCCGGCAAATCCCTGTCCGATCTTTTGTCAATTGGTCAGAATTTCTTTCCCGTTTTCCCAATCATAAAGGCAATTCAGGCTTTTCGATTTGCTAGGTGAGTGTGGCTGATCTTTTGGGCGCCTTCGCCTGTCGGCTTATCCTTCTCCCTGCCAGCCAGTGTAATATTTTATAAAACAGGCAGGCTGGCGGCTTTTACACGCCGTGCTGCCGGATGGCATCGCATATTGCA
>JBKGYK010000084.1:0-11967 GCA_046546095.1 Bacteroidales bacterium | reverse complement strand
TTATCTAAGGCTTTCAGCCTTTATTTCTACCGTGATATATTTACTTGGGACGTTGCCCCAAGTTGGGTTATTTAAGGCAGTTCGACGCCGCTCACTGCATCGCTTTCAGGCTTTAAAATTAATTAAAATCCATTTGTTTTCCAATTTTGCACTCATATTTGATTCACTCTATTTATTATTTGCTTCGGTTTCGATGCTTTCCCAAACAGGCTGTAAGCCTGGGATATCGGAGCTTGGGACATCGTCCCAAGTGGTGAAGTCTTCGCTATCTCAAACAGGCTGTAAGCGATGTAGTGAGCGAAGTCGAACTGCCTGGGATAATTTCTCACTCAAAACAACAATTCAATCATTACCCACTCCTGTCCGCCTTAGGCATGAAAATTTGCAGTAGAACCTTGTTTTTTTTATTTTCTCTTCCCGGATCGGATAGTTTTCATGAGGGTTTATCTGAAAGCATGTGAGATTGGTGCTGTTATCTTTGATGTTCTGAGCAAAGAATGCTATATTTGCTGTTCTGTCAAAAAAACCGGAATTGTCAAATATTGATGTAACGAAAAACTTGCTTATGAGGAAAATTGAAACGTGGAAAAAAGAAGATATCCCGGGTGATGTGATGCCGGGAATAATTGAGCAAAAAACCTGGTTGTCCGATGGTGAATTTCATCTCTGGAAAGGAGACTTTCAGGATGTCTATTCTCCGGTTCAGTGTGAGGGACAGGAAAAACCATATTATCTTGGTTCCTATCCGCGGCTTACTGCCAGAGAATCACTGAATGCTCTGCAAGCAGCCGTCAGTGCCTATGACCACGGACGTGGTGAATGGCCGGTGATGGGTGTGGAAAAGCGTACAGAGATCATGGGCAATTTTATGGTACGTATGGCCGAAAAACGGGATGAAGTGGTCAAAATCCTGATGTGGGAAATCGGCAAATCGCTGAAAGATTCTGAAAAGGAATTTGACAGAACCCTGCAATACATTCGTGATACGATTGATACATATAAAGATCTGGACAGGGACACAAGTCGCCTCAGGCTTGAAGAGGGAATCATCGCACAAATCCGGCGTGCACCATTGGGTGTTGTTCTGTGCATGGGCCCGTACAATTACCCGCTCAATGAAACATTCGCCACCCTTATTCCGGCGCTTATCATGGGTAATACCGTGATATTCAAACCGCCAAAGGTTGGTGTGCTTTTGTTTGAACCATTGTTGCAGCTTTTCCGTGAATGTTTCCCCAAAGGGGTGGTCAATACCATTTACGGGAAAGGAACCGAAGTTGTGACACCCATCGTAAAAAAAGGACAAATCAATTCCCTGGCATTTATCGGTAGCAGCAAGGTTGCAGATATCATTAAAGTACAACATCCAAAACCACATCGCATGCGTACTATCCTCGGGCTGGAGGCAAAAAATGCTGCCATTGTGATGGAGGATGCAGACCTGGAACAAAGCATTCCGGAAATTGTTACCGGTGCACTTTCTTTCAATGGACAACGTTGTACTGCTTTGAAAATGATATTTGTCCACAAAAGTATCAGGAATAAATTCATGGATCTTTTTATAAAAGCTGTGGATAGCCTGAAAACCGGCATGCCATGGGAAGATAATGTGAAAATCACACCCCTGCCCGAACCAGGCAAAACCGATTATCTCATAGACTTGGTGGAAGATGCAAAATCTCATGGTGCTGAACTGATGAATCCTGAATATGGTGCAAAAGTCATAGATCAGATTTTTACACCGGCCATCATGTTTCCGGTAAATGATAAAATGAAACTGTACTACGAAGAGCAATTCGGTCCGGTAATTCCGGTAGCAGAGTTCAGTGATATTGAGGTGCCACTGCAATATATCATCGATTCCAAATATGGTCAGCAGGTAAGTCTGTTTGGTTCTGACAGCGATAAAATTGCCCATCTGATTGATCCGCTTGTGAATCAGCTTTGTCGTGTGAATATCAATTCCCAGTGTCAGCGCGGGCCGGATACATTTCCTTTTACCGGACGCAAAGACTCTGCCGAGGGTACCTTGTCCGTCTTTGATGCTTTACGATCCTTTAGTATCCGCAGCATTGTGGCCGCCAAAGAAACCGAGGAAAATAAGGAAGTTATCCGTGATATTATCCGGAATAACAAATCATCTTTCCTGTCAACAGATTATATTTTGTGATAATGTTTCATGTTTTTAGAGATGCCGGGTATCAGAAAAATTTCTGTTATCCGGTTTTTTTATCGCTTATCGCATCTTTTCTGTACAAAAAAGCCTGTGGATTTTGTCTGCAGGGCATGAGAAACAGAGGTCTGTGGCTGTAAAACGGCCTGGTCTGAAATTCTTCAGGAATAAGCATTCCCGGACTTGTTGCTACAAAGCTGTTTTCCCTTTTTTGCATCCGGAAAAAAATTGTATTTTCGTACACCATAAATTAAATAGAATTATCATGTCATTATCGTCCAAAAAAATTATCGGAGAGGGGTTAACATTTGATGATGTTCTCATGGTCCCCGCATATTCTGAAGTTCTGCCCAACGAGGTGAGCATCAGTACCAAATTCAGTAAAAATATTCAACTGAATATGCCCATTGTCTCGGCAGCAATGGACACAGTGACAGAAGCCGGCATGGCCATAGCCCTTGCCAGAGATGGAGGGATAGGTGTTGTACACAAGAATATGAGCATCGGGCAACAGGCTTTGCATGTGCGCAAGGTTAAGCGTGCTGATAACGGCATGATATACGACCCCATCACTGTCACCTCCAATCTTACGGTAGGAAATGTGCTGGATATTATGAAAGAAAATAAAATTGGTGGTATTCCCGTTGTAGATGCTGAAGGTTTTTTAGAGGGCATTGTAACAAATCGTGACCTACGCTTTGAAACCAGGATGGAGAAAAAAGTGAGCGAAGTAATGACTACAGAAAATATCATCACTACAGGCCAGAAAACTGACCTGGAACAGGCTGCTGCCATACTGGAAAAACATAAGATAGAAAAGTTGCCTGTTGTGGACAGTGACAATAAACTGGTTGGCCTGATTACCTACAAGGATATTTTTAAGGCAAAAGACCGTCCGAATGCCTGTAAAGATGAACAGGGAAGACTTCGAGTAGCAGCGGCTGTTGGCATTTCAGGTGATACCTACCAACGGGTAAATGCTTTGGTTGAAGCCGGTGTTGATGCCATCGTAATTGATACCGCCCATGGACATACCAAATCCGTTACAGAAGTTCTCACACGTGTAAAATCCCTGTATAAAGACATTGATGTGGTTGTAGGAAATATTGCTACTGCAGAAGCAGCAAAAATGCTTGCCGATCATGGGGCAGACGCTGTGAAAGTAGGGATTGGCCCCGGCTCAATCTGCACAACACGTGTGATTGCTGGTGTGGGAATGCCACAACTGAGTGCCGTATTTAATGTGGCAGAAGTAATGATCCCACGCGGGATTCCGGTGATTGCTGATGGTGGCCTGCGCTACTCAGGTGATATCGTGAAAGCCCTGGCCGCCGGTGCTTCATCTGTTATGGCAGGTTCGCTTTTTGCCGGCACAGAAGAATCTCCGGGTGAAACCATCATTTATAACGGACGTAAATTTAAATCATATCGTGGAATGGGGTCCATTGAAGCTATGCAAAAAGGCTCCAAAGACAGGTATTTCCAGGCTGATGAATCTGATGCTTCAAAACTTGTGCCCGAAGGTATCGCTGCCAGAGTACCATACAAAGGTACACTGGGAGAAGTAGTTTATCAGCTTATTGGTGGACTGAGAGCCGGTATGGGTTATTGCGGTGCAGCCAATGTGGAAGTCCTGCAGAAAGATGGCCGGTTTGTCATGATCACAAATTCCGGAATGATCGAAGGCCACCCGCATGATGTGGCTATTACACGCGAAGCACCAAATTACAGCAGAGATTATTAATTGAAATGAATCTAAAATCAAATATACTATGAAGAAAAGTGTTATAATTCTGATGATCAGCCTTTTTGCCACCAGTGCATTTGCACAGCAGGGCGATGAAATCCTGGTAGAGATTGGTCCTGAAAAAGTGACAGTTGATGAATTTCTGCACATCTACAACAAGAATAATGATGTCAGGGGTGACAGATATAATCTTGATTCACTGAAAAGTTATATGGACCTTTTTGTGAATTTCAAGCTTAAAGTTGTTGAAGCAAGAAACATGGGACTGGATACAGTGAAAAGCTTCAAACAGGAGCTTGAAGGATATCGTTCACAACTTGCTGAACCTTACCTGACAGACAAATCAGTAGAGGAAGAATTGCTGAAGGAAGCCTATGAACGCAAGAAGTACGATGTTAAGGCTTCACACATTCTGATTGAAGCAGGACCGGATGCCAGCCCGGAAGATACCCTTGAGGCCTATAATAAAATTTCATCTGTAAGAGAAAAAGCCGTGGACGGAGAGGATTTCTCCAGGCTTGCAGTCAAACACTCTGAAGATAAATCAGTAAAATCCAATGAAGGAAACCTGGGATGGTTTACCGTGTTTGGTATGGTTTATCCTTTTGAATCTGCTGCCTATGAAACACCGGTTGGGGAAGTTTCTGATATTGTCAGAACCCGCTTCGGTTATCATATCATAAAAGTAGAAGACAAAAGACCGGCCAAAGGAAGAGTACGTACAGCCCACATCATGGTACTGAAGCCCAAAAATGCATCGGAAGAGCAATTGCAGAAAGCTGAAGAAAAAGTTGCTGAGATACAGGAAAAACTGGATGCCGGTGAAGATTTCCATGATCTGGCCAAAGAATATTCCGAAGACAGGCGTTCTGCCCGTACAGGTGGAATGATGCCCTGGTTCGGTGTGGGTGGCAAAATGATCAGTGTGTTTGAAAATGCCGCTTATAAGCTGGATACCGTCGGGGAAATATCAGATCTGGTGACAACAAATTACGGATACCATTTTATCAAGCTTGTGGATAAAGAAGAAATCGGCAGCTTTGAGGAGGAAAAACCAAAACTTTCCTCACGCATCAGTAATTCCGCCAGAGCCTCCCGCTCCAAAGATGCATTGGTGGAGAATTTGAAAAAGGAATACAATGCAAAAGTACATGAAGAAAATCTGGATGCCATCGCTTCAAAAGTAACAGATAGCATTTTTTACGGAACCTGGGATGCTGAGGAAGCTTTGCATATGGACAAACCTGTTCTTTCTTTTGCCGGTACGCAGAAGTCACAAGGCGATTTTGCAGAATTCCTTAGAAAATTTAACAGAAAATCTAGTGAACAGAATCTGAGTAAATTTATTGATGAAAAATTTGATGAATTTGTCAGTAAGGCAATTCTCGATTACGAGGAAGCCAACCTGGAAAATAAATACAGCCGCTTCAATTATCTGCTAAAAGAATACCGCGATGGCATCCTGCTTTTTGATGTGACCGATAAAATGGTGTGGTCAAAAGCTGTGGAAGATACCACTGGATTGCAGGCATACTATGAGGCACACAAGGAAAAGTACATGTGGGATACCCGGTATGAAGTCAAGAAAGTCAATCTGTCTGATAAAAAGCTGGCTAAGGAACTCAAAGAAATGTTTAAAAAGCAGGATGATCTTAGCTGGGAAGAAATTGACAGTCTGTATAATACAGAAGACGAGGAAAATGTCTCCAAAGCATACTGGAAGATATATGAGAAAGGCTCTGATGCCCAAATCACTGAAATGGTGAAAGAATACAGCAAGAAACTGAATAAAAAAGGAGAAGTATTGCAGGCGGAAGATGAATCAGTTCTGTATATTCGCAAGCATGAGCCCACCGTGAAAAAACTCAGTGAAGCCCGTGGACTTGTTACAGCGGATTACCAGAATCAACTTGAAAAAGACTGGCTTGAAGCATTGCATGATAAATATGAAATTACCATTCATGAAGATGTGCTGAAAAAAATTGCTGAACAATAGAAAAGATCGCTTTTGCATCATTAATCTTAGCCTGCGGATAATAACAATGATGCAAAAGCGTTTGTTGTGTGCCGGATGAAAACGGAAATTAAATGCTGAACCTATGAAAAATCACATAATCAATGGCATACTGATTGCTTTCCTTCTGGGGTTTTCTTTGTCATGCGATGAGCCAGAGAAGGAGGCGCTTCCGGATGATGTGATTGCTCGTGTGCATGATGCAGAGCTTACCAAAAATGAGGTGGACAGCTTTGTTCCGGATAATATGATGCCTGATGACAGCCTGGAACTGGCTGACTCTTATATCAGACAATGGATACATACAGAGTTGCTTTTCAATAAAGCCAAAACGGAATTGCATGACACCAGCCACATTCACAAGAAAATTCAGGAATTCAGAAAGCAACTCTATATTCACGAATTTGAAAAGAAATACCTGGACAGAAAGCTTGATTCCCTTGTGCCAATGTCAGAAGTCCGTGAATATTATGAAAAACATCTGACCGAATATGTGTTGGATAAAATTGCTGTGAAAGCTCATTACCTGATTATGGATGTTGGCATTGTCAGTTATTATCCGGAGTTGACCAAAGTCAGGCATTCTGAACCTGATAATATGGAAGACCTGCGTGAATCGGTAGGGAGCACAAATAAAGAAATTGTGGAACATAAACGCTGGATTTATTTTGATGAGCTTCTCAGGGAAATGAATGCCACGATGAATCCGGAAATTCGCTCGGGCTTTGATTTGGGATATTTTACCTGTACCGATACGGTAAACCGCTATATTGTCAAAATAAACGAAAAAGCCATGCCCGGAGATACCATGCCCCTTGATCTGATTGAAGGGAAAATATCCAGCATCATTATGAATAAAAGAAAGCAGGAACTGCTGGCGGATATGAAAAGTACACTGAAGCAAAATGCCCTGAGTCAAGAAAATCTAATTGTAAATGAAAATTAATTGTATGCATATTATTCGAAAAATACTTGTTTTTGTACTTGTTGTGTTTTCTGCACAGCTTATGGCTCAAAAAGTTATTGAGCAGGTGGTTGCAGTGGTAGGAGATGAACCAATTCTGGAGTCGGAAATAGAAACCCAGGTGATGCAGATGAAAAGCCAGGGATATGTTTCTGAAACCGACCTGAATTGTGAAATCCTGGAAGAGCTGATGTTTCAAAAACTTTTGCTGAAACAGGCAAAACAGGACAGCATTGAAGTTGGTTCCTCCGAAGTGGATAATGAACTGGACCGGCGTTTGAGCGTTTTTATCAGACAACTTGGCTCAGAACAACAACTGGAAGAGTATTATCAGAAAAGCGTTTCCGAAATAAAGGAAGATTTCAGAGAAATGATTAAGGAGCAAATGCTTACCCAGAGAATGCAGGAACAGCTTACTTCTGATGTCAGCATGACTCCTGCCGAAGTAAGAGAATATTTCAACAGGATTCCTGAAGACAGCCTGCCGGAAATTCCAACCACCTATTCACTGAAGCAGATTGCAATGTATCCGAAAGTTTCGGAAGAAGAAAAGGAGCGTTGCCTTACCAAAATTCAGGGCTTGAGAGAACGTATCCTCGATGGAGAGGATTTTTCCACCCTTGCCGTATTGTATTCTGACGATCCGGGATCCGCAGCAAAAGGAGGGGAGCTTGGCTTTGTCAGCCGCAGCGATCTCGTGCCGGAATTTGCATCCACAGCTTTCGATATGAAACCGGAAGATACGGTTTCCCGCATCATCGAAACAGAATTTGGTTTTCATGTCCTCAAACTTATTGAAAGAAAAGGGAATATGGTCAATGTCAGACATATTCTGGTAACTCCCAGAACCGGACGTGAGGAACAGAAAGAAACCAGGCTTGAACTGCAGGAAATCAGATCAAAAATACTATCTGATAGTCTGAGTTTTGAAAAAGCAGCCGAACTGTATTCCGAGGATGAAAATACCGCCAATAACGGAGGTACAATGATGAATATGGAAACCGGCAAAACCAGCTTTGTGGCTTCTGATCTGGATCCGCAGGTAAGAGATGTTGTTGAAAATCTTGATGTCAACCAATTGTCCGAAGTGATAAATACCCGGGATTATCGTGGTAAACCTGTTCTTAAATTTTTCAAACTGCAAAAGAAGACAGAACAGCATAAAGCCAACTTAAAGGATGATTACCAGCGATATTATGATGAAGCCCTGGAGAAAAAGAAACAAAAGTTGATTGAAGAATGGGTGAAACGCCAGCTGAAATCAACCTATGTAAGAGTTGATTCGTCTTATCAGGGATGTGAATTTCAGTATGCTGACTGGAATATTGACTGATACCTGAAGTCTGATACAAAAAAAAACAGCAGAAACGGGCCTCCGTCTCTGCTGTTTTTTTTTTGCCTACTGCTTTTGAACTATGCTATATACCGCTCATTGACTTTGTCCCAGTCAACAATTTCCCAGAAATTTTCAATGTATTCCGGACGTTTGTTCTGGCGATCAAGGTAATAGGCATGTTCCCATACATCACAGGTGAGCAGGGGAGTATGGCCCTCTGTCATTGGGTTTTCAGCATTCTGACCCTGAATGATGTCCAGTTTGCCGTCTTTGGTTTTTACCAACCATGCCCAACCCGAGCCAAATAAAGTAGCTGCTTTCTTGGAAAAGTCATCTTTGAACTTTTCAAAATCGCCCCAGCGTTTATTGATGGCATCAGCAATTTCGCCTGTTGGTTTGCCGCCACCGTCCGGAGAAAATCCTTCCCAGTAAAATGTGTGGTTCCAGGTTTGCGCAGCGTTGTTGAATACGCCACCATCGGATTTTTTAATCACATCTTCCAGAGACATGTTGGCATACTCTGTGTCTTCTGTGTGCCCGTTTAATTTTTTAACATATCCCGCGTGATGCTTGTTGTAATGAAAATCCATGGTGCGTTTGGAAATGTGTGGTTCCAGCGCATTCAATTCATAAGGTAATTCTGGTAATGTAAAAGCCATATCGTTTAAATTTTAAGATGTGTTACGTAATTAAATAACGCAGAGCCCACAAAAAGGTTTTAAAAATATTGATGGGTGAAGTGTTTTTCATTTGGGTTCTACTGCAATTTCCGTGGAATATTTTATCAAATATAATATCAGGGCTAAAGCCCATTGTGTTTTTCGCCTTAAAAACCCCGCCCTAAAGGACGGGTTTTTTTTGATGAATATGCCTTCGAGTAATTAACCCTGGCCTTCAGGTCAGGGTGATAAGCACATGAAAGATGGAATGGGCTTTAGCCCTGATATTCTAATTCGTTATTTTCACTCAAAATTAATAATTCAATCATTACCCACTCCTGTCTGCCTTAGGCATGAAAATTTGCAGTAGAACCTTCATTTGTAAGGTCCTGCATGCATTCTTTAAACATGAAAAATCTCACCATCACGTGCCGCATGTACTTCTGTGTCTTCGGGTGAATATTCTTTGATTTTATCGCGTCCGGCCTTAACATCATCCATAAACCAGGTGCCAAAATGCATCAGAATAATCCGGCAGGTGTATTTGCTGAATATCCTGATGATATCCGGCACACCGGTATGACCGTATATCTTCCCGCTCTTCTTATCCCGCCGGATCATTCCGCCTTTTTCAATAAAACTGCCTTCAGTGATCACCACATCAAGCTGACCTAAACTTTTTTGGTATTTCTTTTCTATCCAGGCCATATCGCCGGTATAGAGCAGCCTTTTGCCGTCTTTTTCTATCAGGTATGCCAGTGATTTTACTTTCAGACTGTGAATCACCGGAATGGGGGTGATGTGGTAGCCATTCTTTTCAAATGCCTCGTCAACCAGGTTTACATCATTGAGTTCTTCAGGTTTTTCCGGACCGTATGCCTGAATCTTTTGTTTCAGGCTGTTGTTTTTGCGCATGAAAAAAGCATGATCGGGATGGAAATGTGAAAACAGCACAAAACCGGGATTGTATTGCAGATAGCTTTCTTCACCCAGATCAATCATCAGCTCATCATTGATCAAAACCCCTGAATGCTTGCTGTGCCAGGGAGCAGATGCATCAATTTCACCTCGTGTACCCAGTATTTGTATTTTCATCCCTGAAAGGTAAAGATAAAAACGGAATTTACGAAAATCAGGATAGTTTGGTAAATAAGCCGTCCGATAATGTATGGCAGAGAAAATAATTTTTCTAATTTTGCAGGACAATAATACGGCCCCATAGTTCAAGGGATAGAATAGCGGTTTCCTAAACCGTAGATCCAGGTTCGAGTCCTGGTGGGGCTACTCTTAACTCTCCCAATGCATTGCTTTTTCCATGACTGTCAGATCCTTAGCGTTGCTTTGCATTTGTAATCATTTCCAAATGTTCCAGAATAAGTAAAATACCACACTTATGTGTAAAAAATGTGAAATCCATCACATATATGATATGAAAAAATGGCAAGCATGCACATAATCAGC
Organism: Bacteroidales bacterium; assembly: GCA_046546095.1. Lineage (GTDB taxonomy): Bacteria > Bacteroidota > Bacteroidia > Bacteroidales > ML635J-15 > JAQIBY01. Next base: position 1,613 of record JBKGYK010000084.1, on the reverse strand, counting down.
ACATATGAATTTGTGTTTATTTGTTTTGCGGATGTGTTGACATAATTGTGGAATAAGAAGAAATAAGCCACTGCTCACTGAATCAGTTTTTCCCACAACTTATCCCGAAGCCGCTGCAGACATTCGTGAACTCCTTCCGGATACTCAAGAAATGCCAGAAAAAAAGTGGCACAACAAAACCGGAATAAGTTTTTACCGGAGTGTTCTCCCGGTTCCCGATTATTCGGGAGCGGGGCGGGCTGCTGGATTATGGCTCGTTTTTTCTTCCTTCAAGAGGTTTTTTAATTTCATCTGTCAGCTGAATTTTTCCCTCTGTTAATAGTTTCCCTTCTTTATAAATCACATAGTATTCATAAGTTCCAGGTATTTCATTTCCTATGCTGTCACATTCGTAAGAACTAATTGTGTCTGATACGTATATTTCATAGTTCTTGTCTATTGACATAAATTCTTCGCAACTATATCCACAATCGAAGCCACAATGCCCAATGTCAATAGTTTTGCTGTCAATAATATCTCCATTTGGTTTGTAAGTTGTCAACACGGGTTGAAAGCAGTCAGCAACACCTAAGGTTATTGTTGCAATGTAATTTCCATTGGTTGGAATTTGTCTGTATGCGTAAGAATAATATTCATTGAATTTTTTAAATCTCTTTCCGTCAAATTCTACAAGTCCATTTGTGTTTACTTGACATCCTTTAATTTTAATTGGCAAATCTGCTTTTTTGAAGTTTTCCAAATATGCAGTTAATTCATCCTTAACTTCCTGGAGATCCTGTTTACTATTATTGGTGTCTTTAAGCAGGTGTTTACTTTTGTCGTCATTTGATGTCCTCTTATTATTTTCTTTATTTGTCTGGCAAGCAGTCAAAATTACAATTGTCAATATGTAAATTATCTTTTTCATTTGTTGTTGTTTTTTAAAATGAGCCATAACTCGTTTATACCCTCACCTTAAGCATTTTCAAACACTTCACATCCGGTTTTTATCACCACTCAAACATAGAAAAACTATTGGAAAAAATAAAGCGGAGTGGAGGAAAAATGTAAAAAATCAGGGAAAGGTGCTTTTGCTGTTTTTATTGATGGGAAGCTATGTACTGTTGTTGCCAAAAAATGTGTATTCTTATTTGCCAAAATTTATGTATTTGGAATTGGTGGTAAGGCTATTGAAGTAAGTTTTTACTGAAGTGTTTTCCCGGTTAGTTGTTACTGGTGGGGCGGGCTGCTGGGTTGTGGCTTTGCCCTTTTTCATTCAGTCAACCAATTCAATGCTTTTTCAGTAATCTTATTATACCAATCCACTTCAGTGCTTGATTCTTGTGCTAATTTATTTGAGTATTCAAAAAAACTTTGAACATGTTTTGGTTCAGGAACATAATTTGCATTATATGAATCTTCAAGCATTTTAATAAAAACTTTCAAAGGTAAAGGGATGATTGTTGTGGTTCCACCATAATAGCTTATATTGATTTTGTGTAAAGCATAAAAATACGCTACACAAGCTTCATTGATGTTAGGGGCAATGAATAAACAGTAAGCTGGTTTATCGGTTTCTTTTTTTATTTTAGCAAGATGTCTTGTAACAGGTTCTCCTTCTGTTTCATACTGTC
>JBKGYK010000083.1:0-12000 GCA_046546095.1 Bacteroidales bacterium | reverse complement strand
CAAGCTATCAGGGCACAGGTCTGGCGCTCAGTGCGGGTCTAAAATACCGGTTTGGGAAAGATTAATACAAGGCCTGTAAACAGTTTTGGTTTTTGGCGGTTATACAGATAAGCAATAAAACAAAATAATATCATTATGTTAATGCTCATATCTCCTGCCAAATCCCTTGATTTTGAAAGCGATTTCAATATCAGCAAAAGTACAAAACCAGTATTCCGTGACAAAGCCAATCAACTAATCAAAGAGCTGAAAAAATATTCTGTGGAAGAGCTACAAGACCTCATGGATATCAGTTATGATTTGGCACAACTGAATTATGACAGATTTCGACTCTGGCAGAATGATCCGGAGGCACCGGCCACCAAACAGGCTTTGCCGGCTTTCACCGGGGAAGTTTTTCGCGGCATAGATGCCAGCAGTCTCTCAGAGGAAGAACTTGCATGGGCACAGGAGCATTTACGCATATTATCCGGATTGTACGGCATCCTGCGTCCCCTGGACAGAATTCAGCCATACCGTCTGGAGATGGGCAGCAAACTGAAGATTGACAGCAAGAAAAACCTATATCAGTTTTGGGGCGACAAAATTACCAAAGAAATCGGTAAAACTCCGTCAGCCGGCGACTATATCATCAATCTGGCATCCAACGAGTATTATAAATCGGTAAAACCATCGCAACTACAAGCAAAAGTCATCACACCTGTTTTTAAGGATTTCAATAAAGGCGAGTTAAAAGTAGTCACCGTATATGCCAAAAATGCCAGGGGACAGATGGTACGCTATATCATCAAAAACAAGATCAATGATCCGGAAAAGCTGAAGCTGTTTGATGTAAACGGCTATGCTTATGATGACAAGCTCTCCGACGAGCATCGCATGGTATTTGTCCGGTGATAAAAATTTTTAAACAGTTTTATCCGGTACTTGTTACTAAAGAAAAGAAAAACAAATGAACAAAATAGCGCTAATTACCGGGGCGTCCGGCGGTATCGGCATGTATCTGGCCCATCAGTTTGCCCAGCATAACACAAATGTATTTCTGGCAGCCCGCAGCCACGAAAAGCTCAAGCGTCTTTCCGAGCAACTTCAGAATCAGTATGGCATCACGGCTTATTACAAATCCGTGGACCTGAGCAAATTGGGAGACAGCAGGCAACTTGTCAGGGAGATTGAAGACAAAGGGTTGTTTGTCAAATATCTTGTCAACAATGCCGGTGTGGGCGATTACGGTTTATTTACAGACAGACCATGGGACAAGTATGAGCACATGATGCAACTGAACATGACAAGCCTGACATATCTGACCTATGCCTTATTGCCGGCCATGCGTAAAGCCGGAGAAGGCAGGATAATGAATGTAGCCTCAGTTGCGGCGTTTATCCCCGGGCCGTTTATGGCTGTGTATTATGCCACCAAACATTATGTTCTGGCTTTGAGTCAGGCCTTGTATGAAGAAAACAGGGACAAGAATATCAGTGTAACAACCCTGTGTCCCGGTCCGACAAATACGGGTTTTGGGAAAGCATCCCAGGCAGCAGAAACAAAAGTTTTCAGCAAACAAAAGTTACCAACCGGTATGGAAGTAGCGAGTTTTGGCTACAAAGCCATGATGCGGGGTAAGCTTGTGGCTGTGCACGGAAGAAAATACAGGTGGATGAACCTCCTGAAAGGTCTTGTTCCGCGCAAAGTACTGCTTCATATCGTGAGAAATATGCATTCCCAAGATTAGTTCTCTTCCCTGCGGAACTGGTAATAAACAGGCTCCACAGTATATCCGCGTTTTCGCAGCAATGCAATAACGCCCTCCTCTCCTACCAGATGAGCAGCGCCGAAAGCAGCAAAAACAGTCTGCTTTTTCATCAGTTTATGGATTTCTTTTGCCATTCCCTTATTTCTTTTTATGATAAGCTCTTTCCCAAAAGCTTCGGGCAGGGCAGTATCCCGGGTAAGTACAGCAAGGCTGTCCAGGTTTTGATCAACATAAGCCCTGACAAGCTTTGCAAATTCATCTTCCATTGAATTATCAATTTCGGTCACCTGCTCCATAAGCATATCACATTGTTCCTCTATACTCATTTTGTCTATAGCGCCAATTTGATCTGAAACTTCCTCCAGGGCAATCAATTCCATATCCATTTTTCTTGCCGTATCAATAAAATGCATATCCAGGGCCATTGGCATTTCTTTGGGCATGATTGTCTGCAAAATCTGAGAAGACAGAAAGAAAGGTTTCATTTTTCCAAACATGCTCAGCGATTGTCCTGTCTGCTTTTTCATTACAGAATCAAGAATCGCATATTGTTCATCTGTCAGGTAATCGCTCAGCTTTCCTTCCTCCATAAGCATCAGCTTACTAAGCTCATCTTTGTCCAATTCATCAATCAGTAATTCAACTGCCAGGCTTTCACATGATGTTAGTTTATCATACACCACCTTATCAAACGCAAAAACTTCAGCGGATTGAATGTGAATGGTGCCATAAAGATAGGACGGACTGTCGGTCTTTTTTCCGGAAACTTCCCACAGCAAGGAGTTTTCCTGTGCAGCCACGCTGAATACTATACCACAGGCTGCCAATATAAGAAGCAAAATTTTTCTCATCATCACCGAATTTGTTTTGGTTATGCCACAAAAATAAAAAAAACCAGGCCACATCAATCAGATGCAGCCTGCTTTTTATGTACAAATTCAGAAAATTTCTATATTTATTACTCTACAGAGCCTTCACCCTTTTCACTGGAAGGCAATTCAAGGCCATAACCCTGACGTTTATCCGCCTGTTTGAGTTTATAAGCCAGGAAGATAGAAATCACACCACAGATTACCAGAATGAAAATCGGTATGGTGTAATCGTATATATATTTTTGAGTATACTCGCCAAAACCGGAATCAATCAGAGGATCTTTCATCTTGATAATCTCTTTTGATATTTCTGACTGTGTCAGTCCCATATCTGATAGTTTTTCATTCAGGGCTGCCCTGTTAGCAACAACGGTAGGATTTACTTTCTGCAATAATGCACCAATACCCCAGAAGAAAGCTCCAAGCCCCCAGTTCTGAATGGTAAACATGGTGGAGTAAGCTGTTCCCAGGCGTCGCTGCGGTACAATTTTAGCAACGGATGGCCACATGGCTGCCGGCACCAAAGAAAAGGCGATACCGAGTGAAAGCAGTCCCAGATAGGCCAGCATAACATTATTAAACAATGAAAGGGATATGTGTGCAAAAATCAGCAGCATAGATCCCAGAATCATCAGGGAAGCGGCTTTACCCTTGCGGTCCACATAGTTTCCAAAAATTGGTGTAAAGATAATGGTACCCAGCGGGATAAGGCTTGCTGTTTTTGAACCGTTTTTAAACCAGATGGCAAAGGTATCTCTCAGCAGGTAAGCAAAAAGAGCAAATGTGCCCACAATGAGAATAAGAGAACCAATCTTTTTACTCATGGTTTTCATGCGTGAGGGCACGATGGAAAACAGGAGTGCATAAACAAAGAGTCCTACATAAATCACAGCAGTTCCCATGGATGTACTTCCATTGAGCTGGAATCCGCCTTCGGGCAGAACTGCAGTAAAGTTGAATTTATTTATCAGAAGGTCAGGTGCATACTGGATAAAGGGAAATACAGCAGCGTAAAAGGACACACAAAGCAAAGCGATGTAAATAAAGGAAGGATTCTTGATCAGTTTAAAGAGGTCAGAAAACTTAAACTCTTCTTCTTCAGCAGCTTCACCACTTTCGGCGGCTTCGGCAGCTTTTTTGGCCTTGAGCTGGCGGTCGAGTTTAATGTCAAAAAACACATAAATGACAAACATGATAAGTGCAACACCAAGCAGTGCAGCAGCAAATGTAACAGCAGGAGAAACCGTACCTGAGATATCCGGAGAAATGGCAATACCCATAGCCGAACCAAGTCGTCCGAAGCCCATATTGATGGCCATGGCCAGAGCAAGTTCATAGCCTTTAAACCATTTCACCATGGTAGTTGTAGCAACCACACATACAACTTCGAGACCAGACCCAAAGAGAATACGTCCAATGATCATAAAAGTAAGCTGAGTGCTTTGCTCTTCGCCAAACACACCGGCAGCTGCCATAGCTGTTATGGCACCGCCAAGTACGGCCAGAGAACCAAAAACAAGACCGGCAATACGCACACCCCACTTGTCAAGAATCATCCCACCCACGATGATCATACCAAACATATTGGCGATGGTGGTCAGACCAATCAAACGTCCAAACTCTTCACTGGTGAAACCCATCTGGGTTTCCATCATACCTTTTAAGCCTGAGAAAAAATCCTGAAACCAATAGGTTGCGAGCATCAGTCCACTAACAAGGAGCAAAGCCAGCCAACGCATTGCGGCAGAATCTTTCAGGGTTTTCTGTTTTACCTTATTCATAACTTATAGATTTTGATTTGCCCGCTAAATTAGAAAAAAAATACAGCCTGCAACAATTCGTACAACATGAATTGCTTATTTAGAGAGGATAAAAGTAATGTGTTCGTCATGTAAAAAAAACAAGAGGAGGCCAAGCCGTAAACCTCCTCTCTTTCACCAGTGTGTTGCTTTGGGAAAGAACCACAATAACTATAGTCAGAAGTCAATCTGAGGTATTGGGAATAGATAAGGTAACCTGTTGTTCAGAATGAAGGTTGCAAACATAAAATTTCCAAAAACCTTTGTTTGCTTTGTTACCTTGAGTAGATGTTGGGATTGAAGTAACATCCGTAGATTTTGAGATAGTTTGTTATTATGGTGTGACACTGGTGAATCAAAATTCAGCAGCCCGCCAATCAAGTTTGAGATTGTGGAACAGACGTGATTGACCGGACTGCAAAATATTGAGCCGGACAAATAAAAATTTTGCTTTTTATTTGCCGGCCGCAATACCTGATATATTAATTGGTGCTTCATGAGAACAATCTTGCAGTAGCAAATGTACGGGATAAAAAAGCAAGTGATGCAAAAAGCGCAGCAACAACACATCTACATAAACCAAATAATTTTTCTCATTTATCTACAATGCCACTACAAGGGCTCTCAATGTTCTCATATTGTGAACATTTCACAATAATCCAAAATACAGAAATGCAACAAAAATCAGGCATCTTCATGTGCCGGGATAGGATATTTACAAAATTCTTCCACAAATTAGGACAAATCAAGGCTTATTCCGGATAAAAAAAACGGTTTTAAAAGGCAATTTCATAAAAAAAGCGAAAATCTGTCGGGAAATGCTTATCAGATATTTTTCAGGTATTCCACCAGGTTGGTGTTGGAGTCAAGACCCATTTTTTTACGCAGTCTGTATCTGGCCATATGCACTGACTTTTCAGAGACATTTCTCATCAGGGCAATGTCTTTCGAGCTGATTCCCAAACGCAGTAAAACACACAAACGGGTCTCATTTTCATTGAGATATGGATACTCCTCTTTGAGTACATAAAGAAAATTTTGCTGCAAAATCTCCACCTGCTTGTGAAAATCTTCCAGCTCTTTGTCGTTCTGCAGAAATTGATCAATCATGTACTTGAGATCCCTGAGTTTTTTGCTGTCCACGCCATCCCTTTTTTCTTTCAGGGCATTGAGTTTTTCTTTGATATCCTCAAGCATTTTGTTCTTATGGGTGATGTTCAGGGCAAAACCTTCCAGCTCCCTATCCTTGAAGCCAATTTCATTGCGCAGATCTGTTTTCTCGCTTTTTTCCTTTTCAAGCTGCACTTTCACCAATTTTGATTCCAGCTTCCTTTGATAAATATAAACAGAAGTTCCGGCAACCAGGATAATCAGCAAGCCGGCGAGCAACAACACCTGGTAGGATTTCAGTTTGGCTTGTTTTTTGGAAAGTGCCAACTGGTTTTCAGCACGTCTGCGTTGCTCCACAAAGCGATATCTGGCATCCATATTCTGAATGGTTTTATCCAGCTTGGCACGCATCATTTTTGCATTGGCACTGATGTATTCCTGATACATTTTTACTGCCTCATCCTTATTGCCCAGTTTATAATGCATCAGGGCAATATTTTTAAGGGCATTGATCCTGAAACGGTTTTCCTGCACTTCACCATAGGAATAATTGGCTTTCACAAACATGTTGAGCGCATTCCTGTAATCATCCCTTTGCAGATAATACTCTCCACGATTGTTAAAAACTGTGCCCAGGCCCAGCATATCCTCATGTTCTGTAAATATTTCCTCGGCTTTATCCAGAAGAAGAAGAACTGAATCCGGACTGTCCAGGTACAAATATGCACCGGCCATATTGGCATAACTGGAGGCTACTTCAAGTGGCATATCAAGTTCGTCACCAAGTACCAGTGCCCTTTTAAAATACTGTAATCCCTGACGGTACTTATCCTGTCTGGAATAATTCAACCCGACATTTTTCAGTGATTTGGCATATTCATAATTTACCGTATCTCCGGTATCAATAAACATCCTGTGGGCTTCTTTCAGATACTCCATTCCTTTCTCCAGCATTCCCATCTCCGTATAGACGGTGCCAAGACGGCGGGTAATCACAGCCTGATCGGGCTTATTACCATACAAAGCACAATAATCACCGGCCATACTAAGATATTCCAGCGCCTGTTCATAATCTGCCATGCGCAAATGAATAAAGGCCAGTTGCTGCAAATTGGTGTAAAGGGCCTCATATTTTGCTGCAATAACATTTGTAACAATGCTTTTTTTTAATTCAGTAGCTTCACCGGCTATCTGTGCAGATAAACTTGTGTCCTGAAAAACATAGTCAAGATGCATACTATCCTGTTCTATTGATACAAGATGCCTGTCAATCTGAGCAATTGTCACACCCGCTCCGCATAACAGGATACACAGAATCATTATCCCTCTTTTCATCATTCCTTCAGCAATCTTTTTAACGGACGAAATTAACAAAATATTAAGACGATAAAATTATTATTTCATCTTTATTATACATCAGAAATATTTCATAAAGAAAAAATCCATAAACCATCATTAGCAACATCTTTGAAACACAAGACCTAAACTACTGTAAGACCTTTTATTTACATCACAATATTTTTCGGACAAACCCAATATTAACAACTTAGGTATAGTAAATTCTTTGGGTTTACTGGTATAAACATGAATTCATCACATACTGCATAAGGCAGTTATGTTCTGACAAACGAGCTACAGGCTGTTTTTCACAAAGTAAGGCAAACAAAAAAGCCACCCCTGGTCTGAGGTGACTTTCTTCATCTGCATCTTGTTATAATCTATGCTTTGAAGTTTTTAAGCAGGTCAATCACATAATCAACATCAGCTTCGGTATGGTCTCCGTTGATTTGAAAGCGGATTTCCTCATCGCCTTTTGGCACAACAGGAAAATTCAGCCCCGTTGCCAAAACGCCGTTTTGCTTGAGGTGATTCACGATTTTGGCTGTTTTGTCGGTATCGCGCACCATCAGTGGTGTTACCGGATGCGGTCCCGGGATGGTTTCCATTCCATTGTCCACAAGGCCTTTTTCAAAGCGGTCGGTCATCCGGCTGAGATGTTTCAGACGCTTTTTGCCTTCATCTGACTCCAGGATATCCAGCACTTTGAGCACAGCCGCACATTCGGAATTGGTGATGGGATTTGAATAAATGTACATGGGAGCAGTTTCCCGCAGGTAGCGTACAACTTTTTCAGAGCTTACCACATAGCCGCCGTTTACACCAAAGGCTTTTCCCAGTGTGCCAATGAGAATATCCATTTTCCCGCCGGTAATTTCTTCCGTGCCCAGACCGTTTTCGCCGTAAGCACCAACACCGTGTGAATCATCGGCAATGGTAATAATGCCTTCTTCAAACTTGTCTTCGTATTTTTCGGCAATGCGCTGAATCTCATCCAGGGGCGCATAATCTCCACGCATGGAAAAAACGCCGTCAGTAACCAAAAGCACGCGTTTACCGGTGCCAACAGCTTCTTTCAGCTTGGCTTCCATGTCTGCCATGTCGTTGTGTTTGTATATGAACTTTCCGGCAGGCCGGCTCAGACGCATGGCCTGAATAATGCAGTTGTGATTCAGCTCATCACTGACAAACACGGTTTCTTTGGTAGCCAAAGGCACAATAACACCCATGGAGGTAACATATGCACTGCTGAAAATCATACCGGCCTCACGCTTGTGCAATTTGGCAAGACGGTCTTCCAGCTCCACGTGTAAATCGTATGTACCGCTGATAAATCGCACAGCACCCGGGCCAACACCGTATTTCAGAGCAGCTTCTTCTTCCGCCCTGATGACATCATCATTCATACTAAGCCCCAGGTATGAATTGGAGTTCATTTTGATGAATTCCTTATCACCATATCCGCGGATCAGGTAACGGGGTCCTTTTTCGCCTTCTGCCGGTATAATCTTTTCAATGACCATCTCGGCACCTTTGGCTGTTCCTTTATCTTCCAGTGCTTTCACTTCTTTATCAAGCACTTTATTTAATTTATCAAGACTCATAGTGGTGTATTTTAGGATAATTTTTCAGCAATTTTTTCAAGCATGACAGCCGTCATTTTGTCCAGATCGTATTCATGACTCCATCCCCACTCCTGGCGGGCACAGGAATCATCCAGACTTGCAGGCCATGAATCGGCAATTTCCTGACGGTAATCCGGTTGGTAACTGATTTCAAATTCAGGTATGTGCTTTTTGATGGCATCAGCCAGTTCTTCCGGAGTGAAACTCACCGCTGCCACGTTATAATCGGCATGATGTTTCAGGCTGTTAAAAGGTGCTTCTGCCAGATCCATGATTGATTTGATGGCATCGGGCATGAACATCATGGGCAAACGCGCATCTGCCTTCAAAAAGGATGTATATTTTTTATTTTTCACAGCTTCGTAAAATATTTCCACAGCATAATCGGTGGTACCGCCACCGGGCAGGGTTTTGTATGAGATGATACCGGGATAACGCACGCCTCTGACATCCAGGCCATAACGTTTTACATAGTAATTGCACAGCAATTCACCGGCCACCTTGGTAACCCCATACATGGTATTTGGCCGCATGATGGTATCATTTGGGGTATCATTTTTGGGAGAATCGGGGCCAAAAGCAGCGATAGAGCTGGGAACCATGATGCGTTCCAGCTTTTTCTCACGCCCGGCCTCCAGGATATTAAACAAACCATTCATGTTGACATTATACGCCAGTTGCGGTTTTTTCTCACCCACAGCAGACAAAATGGCTCCCAGATGGTAAATGCTGTCAATATTGTATTTATCAAGCATGTTTTCCAGAGCTTCTCTGTCAAGCACATCAAGAACCTCACACGGTCCTGCTTGTTTCATTTCTTCGCAAGGCTCCTGAATGTCACTTGCCACCACATTGTCTTTTCCGTATTTCTCTCTGAGACTGTCTGTTAATTCAGAACCTATCTGTCCCAGCGCACCGGTAACCAATATTTTTTCCATAGTTTAACCCTTCATTATTTTAATAAAAACAAAACTAAAAGTATTTCTTCAAAAATAAGAGGATAATTTAATTAAAAATATAACATTCGTCATTTTGAAATTTTCAAAACAATTTTAAATTTGTACACATAAACGTTGAATTAAAAAATGCAGTCCTATGAACAACTCGATTTATCATTTTGAGTATCCCGAAAACGAACCGGTAAAAGATTATGCTCCCGGCAGTGCAGAACGCGAATCACTGCAAAAAGAGCTGGAACGCCTGATGAATGAAGAACAGGAGATTTTCCCCATCATCGGTGGCAAGGAAATCAAAACCGGCAATATGGATACGGTAAGTATGCCGACTAACCACCAGCACGTACTGGCACGCTACCATAAAGTGGGTGAAAAAGAAGTAAAAATGGCCATTGAGGCTGCTCTAAAAGCAAAAAAGACCTGGGAAAACATGCCTTTTGAAGAGCGCGGCTCGATTATTTTGAAAGTGGCCGAGCTTCTGTCCACAAAATACCGTGATTTAATCAATGCTTCCACCATGCTGGGGCAAGGTAAAAATGTCCATCAGGCTGAAATTGATGCTGCATGTGAAACCATAGATTTCCTGCGCTTCAATGCCTCTTACATGACAGAGATTTACTCTGACCAGCCCATGTCTGTCAAAGGTGTACTCAACCGCCTGGAATATCGTCCCCTGGAAGGTTTTGTTTTTGCCATCACTCCGTTCAACTTTACGGCAATCGCTTCAAACCTGCCCATGAGCCCCGTATTGATGGGCAATGTAGCCTTGTGGAAGCCTTCACGCACAGCACTGTTCAGCAACTGGTTCCTGATGAAAATCTATAAGGAAGCCGGTATGCCCGACGGTGTTATCAACTTCCTCCCTGGCTCAGGCAGCGTAATTGGTAAAGAAGCTTTTGCCAGCCCCGACCTTGCAGGAATTCATTTCACAGGTTCAACCCCCGTTTTCCAGAATTTCTGGGGCATTATTGGTCAAAACATAAGCAACTACAAATCATATCCAAGAATTGTCGGCGAAACCGGCGGTAAAGACTTTGTATTTGCTCACCATACCGCTGATGCCAAAGAAGTAGCTGTTGCCCTTGTCCGTGCTGCGTACGAATATCAGGGACAGAAATGCTCAGCCGCATCCCGTGCATACCTGCCAAAATCTCTCTGGCCGGCTATCAAAGAACATGTCGGTGAAATGCTGGCAGAAATCAAAATGGGCGACGTTACCGATTTCTCAAACTTCGTTAACGCTGTGATTGATGAAGCATCATTTGACAACACCATGAAATACATCGAAGATGCCAAAGCAAGCAAAGACGCAGAGATCATTTTTGGCGGCAACGGTGACAAATCCAAAGGTTATTTCATTGAGCCCACCGTCATTGAAGCCAAAGACCCACACTATGTGAGCATGGAAGAAGAAATTTTTGCTCCGGTGCTGACGGTTTATGTTTATGAAGATGACAAATACGAAGAAACCCTTGAGCTTTGTAACAATACATCAGAATACGCTCTGACAGGTGCCGTTTTTGCCCGCGACCGTAAAGCACTGCTGCTGGGCAAAGACAAACTCACTTACGCTGCCGGCAACTTCTACCTCAACGACAAACCAACAGGTTCCGTTGTAGGCCAGCAACCATTTGGCGGTGCCCGCGGATCCGGAACCAACGACAAAGCCGGTTCTTACCTGAACCTGGTACGCTGGGTCAACACCCGCTCAATAAAAGAAGGTCTGGTTCCCCCAACCGATTACAAATACCCCTTCCTCGGTTAAGAACAGATTACCACACGATACGGAAAACGCTCTCAGCAATGAGGGCGTTTTTTTGTTTATATCCGGAATGTTTTTTTTACGATGGGCAGCAGGAGCATTTTATTCTCCATCAGGCATGCTCTCTGCCTGCGGCCTGTATCTTGCCTGTGGCACGCCGGCTTTTGTCAGCGCCGGAACAGGAGTTTCGCCTGTCACTCTGCCCCGACGCACAAAAGCACGCCATGCCACAGGCAAGGATGCCGGCCTGCGTCAGGCTGCGGGGAAAACAAGTAAGATGTGATTGGTGATATATATTTGCTGGCATACGATAAAAAAGTCATGGGTGCACCATATTCAAAACGACAAGAATACACCCTCCGACTCCGGCGAACTTTAATTCACAGACAGGGAAAATAAGGTGTACATCAGGCCAGGCAAGACAACAATGGCTAATGGTTTAGTGCATGCCGGCAATGTGTTGCATGCCATTAGTTTACTTTATCAAACCAGAGATTTTTTGCTCTCGGATTGTTTATTACCAGCCGCACAATGGCTCCGTCCTCTTCTGAAAATGAAACCCATCGCATTAAACCTGAATTGCCTGTAAATGTCAAATCTTCTGAGTGTTCAAGTGTTATATCCTCCGTGAATACAGGGCTTTGAAGTTTCAATTCCCCGTTTTTATATGTAATTTCGTAGTTGACATCAAGTTCCGCTGAATGGTATGTTCCGATTAACTTATCGCAATTGATGTCCGGCTCTTTTTGATTTTCTTCAACCCGTAATGCTAAGTAACTGTTGCCGTT
>JBKGYK010000082.1:0-12001 GCA_046546095.1 Bacteroidales bacterium | reverse complement strand
CGGCTCTGGTTAAGTACACGCTTACCCTCTATCCTCGTATGTTTGCAGTAGAACCTTTTTTTCATCGGATTTTTTAACTTTGTGTAAATGAAAAGCATGACGAATTACATTGAAAAAGCTGCCCGAAAAATTCTGGATTCCCGGTATGCCGTTGTTTATACCGGAGCCGGGGTCTCGGTTGAGAGTGGCATTCCTCCATTTCGTGGTGATAAAGGTTTATGGAACAAATATGATCCGGAAGTGCTGGATTTGAGCTACTTTAAAGAAAACACGCAGGCCTCCTGGGCAGTTATAAAGCAAATTTTTTATGATTATTTCGGTAAAGCAAAACCCAATTCTGCACACCGGATTCTGGCTGACTGGGAAAATCGTGGCCTCATCCAATCTGTCATCACACAAAACATTGACAATCTTCACAGTGAAGCAGGCAGCAGGAATGTGATTGAATTTCACGGCACTTCAGGATCTTTTGTCTGCATGGGCTGTGGCCGGATTATTCCCACTGCGGATATCAGTCTGAGTGGCAAAGCGCCGGTATGTGACAAATGCGGCAGTCTGCTAAAGCCCAATTTTATCTTTTTTGGGGAGCAGATTCCCGAACCTGCCGGCAGCATGGCTTTTGCTGAAGCTGCAAAATCAGACCTGTTTATCATTGTGGGTTCCACCGGTGAAGTTGTTCCGGCCTCCTGGATACCACGTGAAGCTAAAAAGAATGGTGCATACATCCTGGAGATCAACACGGATATTTCAGGATTTACCGGCAACACCACGGATCTTTTTCTGGAAGGGCGGGCAGGTGAAATATTTCCTGAAATTGACAATCACATCAAAAATCTGAGCCAATGAAAATTGTATTTGCAGAACCCATCAGCATCAAACCCGACACGGCACGTAAACTTGCCTCCGAGTGGATATCAAAAGGACATGAACTCATTGTTTTTCCGGACAGGGATGAACGTCCGGAGTCTTTGGTACATCGCCTGAGAGACGCCGAGATCGGTGTTGTCAGCAATATTCCGCTTAGCGAATCTGTTATCAGGCAGTGTAAACGGATGAAATATCTGGTTGTAGCCTTTACCGGAACGGATCATATTGATTTAGAGGCATGCCGGGCCCGGGGTATAAAAGTTTCCAATGCAGCGGGCTACAGCAACGAATCTGTGGCTGAGCTCTGCCTGGGACTTGCTATCTCCTTGTATCGCAGCATACCGCAAGCCGATGTACAGGCCCGCAAACCGGCAGGTCGCGAAGGCATGACAGGTTTTGAGATCAAGGGAAAAACCATAGGCATCATTGGCACAGGCCGCATTGGAAGCAGAAGTGCAGAGATATTCCGGGCTTTGGGTTGCCGTGTTCTGGGGGTTAACAGATCCGGAAAAGCATCCGCTCACTGGGAAAATGTCAGTCTGGAAACATGTTTAAGAAAATCCGATATCATCAGCTTACATGTACCATTAAACAAGGACAGCAGGCATCTTATCACCGACAAGGAAATTGCAATGATGAAAAAATCAGCCATTATCATCAATGCTGCACGTGGACCTGTTATTGACTATACCAGTCTGAGCAGGGCTTTGCATGACAACAGGATTGCCGGAGCTGCAGTGGACGTGTATGAAAAGGAGCCGCCGGTGGATAAAGACCACCCGCTATTGTCAGCGCCGAATTGTCTGCTCACACCACACATCGGCTATGCCACTAACGAAGCCATGGCAAAACGAGTGGATATTGTGTTTGAAAATATTTCTGCATGGATGCGGGGAGACTGGATCCGGCAAGCCAGGTAAATTGCTTATTACTGATTATCCATAAATTCCCGCAGCTGCTCCTTGCTTGAGCTGAATTCAAAAATTTCATTCACCTTATAATAATTGGCTTTATCAATGGTGTAGGGAAAAGCAAATTTGGCCAGTTCGAGGCGCGTATTTTCATAGCTAAGGGTTTTCAACATTCGTATAACCTGCTCTGTTCTGAAACATTTCTTGGTTTTGATGATGCTTTTGGCCTCTTCAATCCGTCCGCTTTCAAAACTTTCGTCCCTGATTACCGCGATGATTTCGTCCATTTCCCTGGCCGGGACTTTACAGTTTTCCTTGATGGGTTTTTTTTCAATCTCATCGGGTTTAAGATCGGGCTGAGTTAAGGCAGTCAGTTTTTTCTGACATGATTCATCCTCTGTCATCTGCAGAACTGCAAGAAAATTATTTCGGTCATAGATTTTGTCATATGCCGCATCAAACAAGCTGCATCTATGTTTTTCATCCTGTAAGAGCCCGGCGATTTTCATGACTTGTGTACAAGTAAGGCATTCTTCCTCCAGGGAATTTTTGGCAAGTTTGAGTTTTGACTGCGGGCTTTTTACCTGCTGCACATCATTATACAGCAATGAAAAAGCTTTTTCGTCCAAATACTCTTCGCAGTCTGGTGGTGTCACGCCGTCATACTCCTCTGCATCCGGGTACTTGATTTTCTGAGGCACCTGATGATTTTCTGCTTGTTCCGGTTTTTCATACATGGTACCGGGCTTCAGAGATGGTTCATAGGTGTGTTTCACCAGGTCTGCAAAGCGAAAGGATGTAGAAGTCTGATCAAAAGCATCCAGAACGGTATAGTAATGTTCAGGGTTCACGGCATTTTCGAAAGCTTTCAGGGCAAATTGAAACCTGAGCTTATCATTGTCCAGCATGTAGGCCATTTCCTGAATCTGTCCGGTATAAAAATGTTCTTTTTCTGCAATTTTCATGGCCATATCAAACCTTCCGGCAGGTGTTTTAATCATCTGCATTTCTTCAAGATAAGCGGCAAAGGTATTTTGACTCATGACTTTTCTTTCGCCATCCTGAGCAAACAAAGCAGATAGTACGGAGATGGTCAGTAAGGATAATAGCAATATCTTTTTCATAGCGGATATTTTTCAAATTATTTGCCATGGAAGATACAAAAATTATCAGAAAAAAAAGAAACAAAGCAAGCCGCTGATTGTTAGATTCATGATATACAACAATAAATAAACATACACGTTAGAATGAATACTGTGTTATTAAATTTCATAGATTTGTCAACAAAATAAGCATATGGGTGTAGGAAGTTTTTTCAGATTACCACCATATTCTGTTTTCGACTATCAGCCTCGCTATTACGATCCTGAGAAAGAGAGACGTGAAAAGCGCAGAAAGCAGTTGAGAATAGAAAGAGGTAAGAGTATAGATTACGAACAGGAATCGAGCACTGAAGACCGCATTCGGGGCAGGATGGGTTATGTCATTCCACCTGTCAAAAAGGCACGTCGCAGGTCAAATTTACGGCTGTTTGGTATATTGGCAGTACTTTTGATGCTGGTGTACATTATAATGGTGATATGATTTATGGCAGATAAGATTCATTTGTTGCCCGATGCAGTAGCAAACCAGATTGCAGCAGGAGAGGTAATACAACGTCCGGCTTCTGTTGTCAAAGAGCTAGTGGAAAATGCTGTAGATGCGGGTGCAGATAAAATACAAATCATTGTCCGAGATGCCGGCAAGACTTTGATACAGATTATTGACAATGGCAAAGGCATGAGTGAAACCGATGCCAGGATGGCTTTTGAGCGGCATGCCACGTCAAAGATCAACACAGCGGATGATTTGTTTGAAATCCGTACCAAGGGTTTCAGAGGTGAAGCACTGGCCTCCATTGCGGCAATTGCATCTGTAGAGCTCAAAACAAGGCAGTCAGATGAAAAGCTGGGTACGAAAATACGTATTTCTGCATCCAAAGTAGAAAGTCAGGAGCCGGTAGCCTGCCCTGAAGGCAGCAATTTTTCCGTTAAAAACCTGTTTTTCAATGTTCCTGCCCGCCGAAAGTTTCTGAAGCGCGAACAAACGGAACTCAAACATATTATTACAGAAGTTCAGCGCATAGCCCTGACACATCCCGAGATCCATTTTATCCTGACACAGAATGACAATGATATTTTCAATCTTGGCAAAGGAAATGTAAAACAGCGTATTGTCGGGATATTCGGGCGCAATGCGGACAGTAATCTTATCAGTATCAGGGTCAATACCGATCTGGTAAAAATCAGAGGCTATATCGGTAAACCCGAGAAAGCAAAAAAATCATCAGGAGAGCAGTTCTTTTTCGTGAACCGCCGCTACATGAGGCACGGATGGTTTTACCGGGCTGTGATTGATGCCTACGGACGCCTGCTTCCGGAGGGAAGCTATCCCCAGTTTTTTATTTATTTCGATATCAATCCCAACGACATAGATGTCAATATACACCCTACCAAAACCGAAATCAAGTTTACCGAAGAACGGCCGGTTTATCAGATGTTGCATGCTGCAGTAAAGGAAGCTCTGGGAAAGTTCAATCTGGTGCCCTCTCTGGATTTTGACAAAGACGAAACCATAGACATGCATCTGGATAAAAACACCAGTTTCAAGCCTCCTGAGATATCTGTCAATCCTGATTACAACCCATTTGAAGAGCAGAAAAAATCAGGACAGAGCTACAGTCCCCAACAGGATGCACGAACCCGTTCTAACACGAGAAACTGGGAGAAACTATACAATGTTCCTTCACCGGGAAATATGGATGCAAGCGGATCTGAGCAAAATGAGAATGAAAGCAGTGACAGTTCACAAAAAATTGAAACCAGTTTTTTTCAGCTCAAGCAACGTTACATTATCACAGCGGTTAAATCGGGTTTGATGCTGATTGATCAGGTACGGGCTCATGAACGTATTCTTTACGAGGATTTCATGCAGATTTTACAAACGCGCAAAGGCATCACCCAAAAAGAATTATATCCCAAAACCATTACCCTCAACCCTGAAGAAACTGCACTTATTATGGAGTTAATGGAAAAGCTCACTGCACTGGGGTTTGACTTATCTGTGTTTGGGGACAACAGTTTTGTTATCAACGGCATGCCTGCTGATATCAGCTTGTCGGATCCCAAACAGGTGCTTGAAGAAATGATTGAAAATTACAAGAATCATTCCGGGGATATTAAGCTGGCGCTTGATGAACGCATAGCCTATGCCATGGCAAAAACATCGGCACGTGGTTTTATACGCACACTCAATCCTGTTGAAATGAAGGAACTTTTCTATCGTCTGATGTCATCACAGGCACACAATTACACTCCCTCGGGAAAGTCAATCATTAATATTGTATCACTTGAAGAGCTGGAAAAGCGTTTTAAATAGAGGAAAGATTTTATGAATCAGTTTCGCACATCACCATTGGGAAGCCTGCCACCGGTTGTCAAAAACCTGTTACTAATCAATATTGCCATGTTTTTGTTGCTGGTACTGTCCGAGGCTATCTATCAGGTTGACCTGAACCGGGTTCTGGGGCTTTATCAGCCAATGTCTGAAGCATTCCGGCCGTACCAGATAATCACACATATGTTCATGCACGGCGGCCTGGCACATTTATTTTTCAATATGTTTGCCCTGTTTATGTTTGGCCGTGTACTTGAGCAGGTATGGGGGGGCAAACGCTTCCTGATATATTATCTGGTAACAGGCCTCGGCGCTGCCGGTTTACATTTGCTTGTGGGGTATTTACAGATACAGAACATGCTGGCAGAAATACCTGCTGAAACCCTGGAAATGGTAAGAACCGAGGGACTGGAAGCCATCATGGAGGGTAAAAACTACACAAATCCTGATCTTGCCAAACTCAATGCCACCATGAATATTCCGACGGTCGGGGCTTCCGGTGCCGTATTTGGTCTGCTGCTGGGTTTTGGTATGCTGTTTCCCAATGTTCAGCTTATGCTGCTGTTCCCTCCCATCCCCATCAGGGCCAAATATTTTGTCATTGGCTACGGTGCACTCGAACTTTTCCTGGGCATTTCTCAGCCCGGAAGCAATGTGGCACACTTTGCCCACCTTGGAGGCATGCTTTTTGGATTTATCATGATTCAGCTCTGGAAAAAACAAGAAATCAACAAAAACCGCTGGAACTGATGAATTTTTGGGATAAATTAATTGACAACTTCAGGCAGGGATCAGTCATTACCCGCCTGATATACATCAATCTGGGATTATTTCTTGTGGTAAGGCTGATCATGGCATTCATTGTGATGGGCGGGGGGCAGCCCGATGTCATTCTCGACTGGCTGGCCTTACCTGCAGACTATCCCCGCCTGATTACCCGGCCATGGACAGCCATTACATACATGTTTTTGCATTATCACTTTTTTCATATTCTCTTCAATCTGATTGCACTCTATTTTTTTGGCCGCTTATTCATCAGCTATCTGAGCGAAAAAAGATTACTCGCTGTTTATGTGCTGGGGGGATTGACAGGGGGTGCAGCCTATGTTATTTCCCACAATCTGATAAACGGACTGGACAGCACAAGCGCAAGTGTGCTGGGAGCCAGTGGTGCCGTATATGCCATCATGGTAGTAATCGCTGTTATTTCACCCCGGCAAAAGGTATATATTCCTTTCATTTCGAGCATAGAACTGCGTTGGCTGGTTCTCGCTTTTATCGGCATTGACCTGCTGAGTCTACCGGTAGGAAACAACATGGGCGGACATATTGCTCATCTTGGTGGTGCATTGTTCGGTGCAGTATATGCACAGCAACACAAAAAGGGGGAAGATATCGGGGCATGGTTTAACCAATTGCTTGCATGGCTGGCCGGCCTGTTCAAAAGCCAAAGCCACATGCGGGTGACCTACAAAAACACAAACACTAAGCGTAGCAAACGCCCGGAAACAGATATGGAGTACAATGCCAGAAAAAAGAAGGAGCAGGATGAAATCAACCGTATTCTTGATAAAGTATCTAACTCAGGATATGACAGCCTGACAAAACGGGAAAAAGAATTGCTTTTCAAAAACAGCGATAAGCGGTGAAAATCATAAATCTGATCATATGGATACTTAACTGGGTGGCAGGATTGCTACTGTTTATCTCTTATCTGGCTTTATATATTAGTCCGGAAACAAGTACCCTGCCGGCTTTTCTGGGATTAATTTATCCTTTGCTGTTGATCATGAATATTATTTTCATTGTCTGGTGGCTGTTTGTCCGGTGGAAGCGCTTATTTTTCAGTCTTGTTATCATCTTACTTGGTTTTTCACATATTGGTCGCACATGGCAGCTCAAGGGCACATCCATTCCGGACAAAGCCGATGCCAGTCAGATAAAAGTAATGTCATACAATGTCCAGCTTTTAGGGCTTTATAACTGGAAAGAAAACACCAATATCCGCGATTCCATTGTAGGTTTTCTTGCGGATGAGCAGCCGGACATTTTGTGTTTACAGGAGTATTTTTTCTCTGAAAGCAGCAATTTTGAAACCACCAGGCTACTCAGAAAAAGCCTGAATGCCGGCAATCTGCATCAGGGGGTAGCCATTGAAGCCGTTAACAAGCAAAAGTTCGGAATGGCGAGTTTTCTGAATTATCCCATCATTAACAAGGGGGAAATTCAATTTGACTCGTCAAACAATTTGTGCATATATACTGATTTTCTCTGGCATGGTGACACCATCCGTTTATACAACATTCATCTGCAGTCCATACACTTCAATAATGATGATTATGAGGATGTGGACAAGCTTATTTTATCTGAAATTGACAGGAAAAAATTATCCCGGTACAACAACATACGCAAAAAACTTGCATATGCTTTTGAGCGACGGGCAAACCAGGCATCTGAGGTCGGACAGCATATTGAAAACTCTCCCTATCCGGTCATAGTTTGTGGAGATTTTAATGATTCTCCCATCAGCTATGCCTATCATCAGATAGGGAAAAAACTGGATGATAGTTTTACAGAATCAGGTCAGGGACTAGCATACAGCTATAAGCGAAAGTATCTTCGTATGCGTATTGACCACATTTTACACAGCAAATCATTAGGATCTTTCGAGCATAAAGTGCATGAAATTGGATTTTCTGATCATTTTCCTGTATCTTGCTTTCTCAGAAAAGAAGAATGAAATGAGTGTACGGAGGATTTTCAGTATAGCATTATTGCTGCTTGTTACTTCAGCCTGTGTTCCTTTGAGGGAGCGCCATCTAGCATTACCGCGGGTTTCGTGGTCTGATGATTTGGTAACACATACCTATTATGCCCTTACCTATAATGAAGAACACGAACTGCCGGAGTGGACAGCTTATACCCTTAGCAGGGAAAAAACTTTCCCGGTAGTGGACCGTTCTTATTCGTATCGCCCCGACCCACTGGTTGAAACCAAAACTGCCGAATCCGATGACTACAACCGCAGCGGATATGACCGTGGTCATCTGGTTCCTGCCAGAGACATGGCTTTTGATTCGATCGCCATGGCGGAGGTTAATTACATGAGCAACATCACACCACAGGACAGAGGTTTTAACCGTGGTATATGGCGCACCCTGGAAGCCAAAGTAAGAAAATGGGCCGTGGCCTTTGATTCCATTATGGTTGTAAGTGGACCCATCCTGGAACCTGAACTGGATAGCATAGGCAAGGAAAACAAAATCAGTGTACCCCGGAAATTCTATAAAGCACTGCTGGTACATAATGATACCTGCAGCTCTGCCATTGCCTTTGTTATACCCAATGAAAAGCAAACAGGCAGGGACCATATGGAATTTGCCGTCAGTATTGACAGTCTGGAGGTGTTGACAGGCATCAATTTCTTTCACAGACTGCCGCGTAAAATTGAAAAAGAAACAGAAGCAGAATTTGATCCTGAATTCTGGAAATTACAATAAAACAATGACCCCGGTGCTGATGTTACCTTTTCAATCTAAAACAATAGCAAACCATGGACAATAATGTTCTGTATGCCCTCGGACTCACCCTTTTTGCCGGATTATCCACCGGTATTGGCAGTTTTATTGCAGCTTTTACAAAAAACAGAAGCCAGCGTTTTTTGTCAGTGGCACTGGGATTTTCTGCAGGTGTGATGATTTATATATCCTTTGTTGAAATCCTTCCCCATGCCAGCCATACCATGCATCTGCACTTCAATTCCATCACAAGTGAATGGGTTACCCTGGCGGCATTTTTTGGTGGTATGTTGATAATTGCCATCATTGACAAGCTGGTGCCGAGTTATGAAAATCCACATGAAATGCCAGGAATTGACGCCATGGAAAAAACACCGGACAAACAAGCCCGCATGAAACGCCTGGGGATACTGTCTGCCATCGCCATTGCAGTGCACAACTTTCCCGAAGGCATTGCCACATTCATGTCCAGCTATCAGGAGCCGGAACTGGGGCTTCCCATTGCCATCGCCATCGCCATACATAATATTCCGGAAGGCATTGCTGTGGCTGTTCCCATTTATTATGCCACCGGAAGCCGGCTCAAAGCTTTCAATCTATCCTTTTTGTCCGGTTTGTCAGAGCCTGTGGGAGCCATACTTGCTTTCCTTATCCTGATGCCATTTCTCAATGATCTGATTATGGGCGTAGTATTCGCTTCTGTAGCAGGTATTATGGTTTTTATTTCCATTGATGAACTTTTACCCGCAGCCGAAGAGTACGGAGAACATCATCTTTCAATATACGGTTTGGTTGCAGGAATGGGTGTGATGGCAGTTTCTTTAATTGTGATATGATGATGAATAAAGCCCTTCTCTCTCTTACCATAATACTTCTGATCTTCCTTGGTTCATGCCGGGATGAAATAGATGATATGCCTACAGATTTCATCACAACAAAGCTTCATTTGCAAATGGATGGAGAAATCAAAGATATGCTGATACTCAATGACAGCAGCTGGTATATCTGCGGTGGAGATAAAAGTGACAAAGGGTTCATTTTCTTATCGGAGAATCAGGGTCAAAGCTGGGAAACCGTACTTGAAACAAGAAATCATTCAGTAAACGCCTTGTTTTACAGTCCGGAGGCAAAATATCTGGCGGGGGGAGACAGCATCAAACTATGGAGAAGCGAAGACGGCAGAAGCTGGCGGGAAAATCCCCGGGCCCCCTGTTACTGGAGTAGCTGTCGCAATCCTTACCATGCCCTTCACGTGTGGAAAAAAAACCTGGTGTTTGCTGTTGGCGGGGAATACTTCCAGCGGGGCATCACAAGCCGTTCCACTACAGGGGACAGCTATTGGGTGCAATTGTACTGGCCAAATCAGCTGAATGACATGATTGTCAATCATCATGAAGTAACCATTGCCGGTTATGCCATGGTTTTACACAGTGATGATACGGCACAGAATTTCCGGGACATGAAAATGTACAAAAAAAATTATATCAGCCTCGCCCAAACTACCAACGGAGACATGTTGATGCTGGCAGAAGAGGGGAACATCTACAAGCTGACAGAAAACGGCTGGGAAGAAAAAGCTGATCTGCAGGGAAGATTCCGTGACCTGGCCTTTAGCTCTTCATCGGGAATTGCCATTGGCGATAAAGGCATCATTGCCATCGGTAATGCTCAGGGTGAAAACTGGAAAATTCATCAGTTTATCAATGATAAGCATCTCTCCTGTGTAACTGCAATAGCGCAGGGTTTTTTGCTTGGTTGCAGAGACGGAAGCCTTTATTTGCTTGAAAACCAGCTTTCTGATGTCTACAGGTAATCTTCCTGATAATCTTTATCTACAAAAACCTCTATGGCACGCTGGTAAATTCCCTGTACCCAGGCTATTGCCATACCATAATTGGTTACAGGCACCCCGGCATCAATGGCGGGTTGTATTCTGTTGATAAGCTGGCGACGAGTAATCACACAACCGCCACATTGTATTACCATAGCATAATCGGTGATATCACGGGACAAATGATCAAGACCTGAAACCACATCAAATTCAAGCTTTTTGCCGGTAAAATCAGACAACCAGCGAGGTATTTTCACCCGGCCGATATCATCGCATGAGACATGATGCGTACAAGATTCCAGCAGCAAAATTCTGTCCCCGTTTTTGAGTTCCGATATTTTTGGAGTTCCGTCAAGATAGGCTGCAAAATTGCCCTTGTATCGTGCCAGCATTACCGAAAATCCTGTCAGCGGAATATCCCGGGGAACCATGGCATCAGCTTTCAGGAAAATCTGACTGTCAGTAATGGCAAGGGCTGGCTTTATACCGGTTTGTTTGAGAAACACATCCACTTCTCGCTCTTTCAGAACCACAGCAATGGCATCGTTATCAAGAATATCACGGATGGCCTGGACCTGGGGTAAAATCATCCTTCCCTCCGGTGCTTCTATGTCTATGGGTGTTATCAGCATCACAATATCACCATAACTGATTACATCTCCTATCAAGGCAGGACGGCTTAATGCAGAATCAGGAATTGTGCTTTTAATGCGGTCAATGAGTAAGCCTTGCTTATCATCATCCTGAACTGCACTGTAATCAAGAATAATCTTTCCATACTGCCTGTTCAGTTTTTCCCGAAGCGTTTCAGAAGCCTTTTCAATATCAGATTTATTATGAACAATCAGGTAGGGAATATCAAGCTTTTCAAATTCCTCAATCAGTTTTTCTTCAGGAGCTCCAAATTGGTTTTCACTGAGCAGTAGTATGGCCAGATCAATAAGCTTCAGAGATTCGTAACTTTTCCGGATCCGCAAACTGCCCAGCTCACCAATGTCATCAATACCAGCAGTATCAATTAATATAACCGGTCCAAAACCAGTAATTTCCAAAGACTTTTTCACCGGATCAGTAGTAGTCCCTGCAACATTACTGACAATGGAAATGTTTTGCCCTGCCAGGCTGTTGATAAGTGAACTTTTGCCATTGTTACGCCTGCCATAGATGCCGATATGAACTTTATTTTCTCTTCCTTTTTTCATGTTACAATATTCTCTTCTGTAATAATAAGAAAATTTTAAGTACATGACAAAATTTTGCAACCAATTGAATAGCTGGCTCAATATTAGATAAAAGTGAATGAGTGACGAAAATCAGCCCCTTAAAAATAGCTATATGCTTTGCATCCACACTTTTTAATCTTACTGAATCATTTCTTTTGCTCTTTGTACATACCCACTTGATAAGCCCGGACAAATGCATTACACACTAACGAAAGA